>NZ_JATABH010000019.1:0-69952 GCF_036533775.1 Vibrio sp. M260112
TTCGATCCCCAAAAAGTTAAGGGCGATGCGAGAGCGAGTGAAGCGCTACATTCTGCCAGAGCGAAAAAAACGGCCCAAATCAAGGACCGTTCGTATGAATAAGACTCGCTATCCAGTTCGTTCCAAACACGTTAAGTGATAGGAGTTAACCCTAAAAGGGGCTTTGTTCATTACGACAGAAACGGTGCGGATTAGAAAATCAGGTGAGCAACCGCTGCAATAACAGGTAATGTGATAAGAGTGCGCAAAATGAAGATTGCGAACAGCTCAAAGATATTCACAGGGATACGGCTACCTAACAGCAGAGCACCCACTTCAGACATGTAAATTAACTGAGTAACAGACATCGCTGCGATAACAAATCGAGTCATCTCGTTGTCTATTGATGCTGCTAGGATTGCAGGGATAAACATGTCAGCAAAGCCTACGACCATGGTTTCGGATGCCGCGGCTGCTTCAGGAATACCGAGTAGCTCAAGGAATGGGATAAAAGGTTGGCCTAAGAAGCTAAATACCGAAGTGTATTCAGCGATAATTAGCGCGATAGTGCCCAAGCCCATAACAACAGGCAGTACGCCAAATACCATATCGATAGCATTGTGGACGCCTTCTTGGAATACACTTTTAACCGACTTAACTTGGCTCGCTTTGTTAAGTGCCAGTTCCATACCCCAAGAAAAACTTGTGTGACCTTCTGGGATTTCATCTGCATCTTCACTTGGCTTAGAGCCATCGATGAAGGCATCTTTTTTGTAGCTAAGTGGTGGAAGGCGAGGGATGATCACTGCTGCGATGATACCAGCCAAACAGATAGCGCCATAGAAAGGCAAGAACAGATGTTCCAACTCCACTTGAGCAATAACAACAAGGCTAAAGGTAATGGAAACCGCAGAAAAAGTTGTACCTACAACTGCCGCTTCGCGTTGGGTGTAGAATTTGTTTTCGTACTGCTTGCTGGTCAGAAGAATACCTACTGAACCATCGCCTAGCCATGAAGCCATACAGTCGATAGCACTGCGACCCGGTAGGTTGAACACTGGACGCATAACTTTGCTAAGAAGAGTACCGAATAGCTCTAACAAGCCAAAATTAAGAAGTAGAGGAAGGAGTAAGCCTGCGAAAATGAACACTGAAAATAGAGTAGGAAGCAAACCTTCAAGTACTAAGCCGCCAGTGTTCTCTTCCCAAATTGCTTTAGGACCAGTTTGGAAAAACGTCATTACAACAGCTGCACCGCCAATCAAGCGTACCGCCAGCCACAATGGGCTTGGGTTAAACAAGCTGTTTAAGAAATTACTCTTGGCAATAAAAGCGGGTGTCTTAATTCGACATAAAGCTGAGGCTGCAGCCATAAATGCGATGATCGTTGTGACCATAGCAACTAAGTAATCGCCAAATACGGCTTGGATGGATTTAGCTAATACAGCCACAGGGATGGTAATATCACCCTGATAGCTAATCGGTGCCATAAAAACAAAAAGGCCAAGTAGGGATGGAATAAAAAACATCCAAAAATTGCCTTTACTATTCACTTGCTTCATCGTTTGTGCGCTGTCTTGCATAAGTTTCTCGAGTTACAACTAGTGTAATACCTAAACCAACCTTGTTGGCATAGTTATTCACTAAACATCCATATATTATCAAATCTGAGCAAGGTTAATGGCTTTCCATAGTTCCTGCAATACTATTCAATAAAAATCGCTAAATATTCAACGAAAAATGTCAATGATTTTACCGTTGGTGGCTAAATGTGTCGTGGATGTTAAATTGTTTACTCTAATGTTTCAAGTGCCAGTTAGGGTTGAGCTCGAGTTGGATGGCTTGAAATGAAGACCCAGTAAGCTATTGCAAGGCATAGAGCCAGTATGATTGGAGCAGCAAGAGCACCGATTGCATAATATGCGAACAGCTTGGCACCGATGATGCCACCGGATAAAAATCCACAGAAGATAAACATGAAGAGTTTCGCTTTGCGATAATCGAATGATTCACCCCGAAGCTTCGCGCCAATCATGATGCCAAGGTCAGTGATGATGCCAGTCATGTGCGTCGTGCGTACCACTGCTCCGCTAAACGTTGTGATCATCGCGTTTTGTAAACCACAAGCAGCGGAAGCTAAGTATTGCCCTGCGGTGATGTTTTCTTGCAACAGAATGTAAGCGCCAAAAAGCAGCAAGCTTTCAAAGCAGAGTGCCACGCCATAGCGTCGCCCGAGTTTGAGTGCCGTACTCTCAATAAAAATACCACTTAGCACCGCGCCAATCAGAAAGCTCAGTAAGATAAGTAAAAGGTGGCCTGTTTGCTGATCAAAGGCTTCGATTGAGGTGCCAAGCAGGGTGACGGTACCAGAAATATGCGATACAGCCTGATGTTGAAAACCTAGCAATCCTATTGCGTTTACAATGCCTGCGAGTAAGGCGAGTAGAAACGCTCCATATTCTACCCAGCGTGGAAGTTTGGAAATCAAAAGTTGCTCCTTAGATCTAAGGCGCAATTATAGAGCGAGTTCGCGTTTGTCGATAGGAAAAATCGAAGTCAAAAGTTGATCAAAGATAACTAAAGATAGCGTTCCATCTGGCATTCAAAACAATGACAAACTGAACTACGCTCAGGTTCTCCACGACAAACCAAATTAACTTGACCACAGCTACAGTCAGTTATTCTAATTTTATGCTGTTGTTCCATTTTATCTCCTTGCGGTAGCCTGCTAACATGCTGTTTGATTATTCTATGATTCCAATAAAATTGATAACCCGATGAAAAAACGCTTATTACCGATTCCCCTCATCCTTTTGATTCCTGTTGTATTGCTAATTATAGTCACGGTTGCAGGCATCTATCGTTTCAGCCTTACAGATGAAGAAATTCTAGCCAAATTTCCCAATCAAGGGCCGAAAAATAATGCCATTATGGCGCAAGTTTTTGGCATTAAGACAACCAATCCATGGACAGTCAAAGTGCCTGACAGCAATGCGTTTACCTTCATAGAAGATCTAGAACATCGACCAATCGCGGCAGGTAGTTATGAGGATGGCCCAGTCCGAGGTCGCGTTGCGATAAACACAGAACAAATCGTTAAGTTAAATGACACCACCTATGCTGTGATTCTTGCGGTTAGCAATCAGGGGTCAGGGGTGTTCTATTATCTTGCAATTTCAAAGTATGACGAGTTTAGACAACGCATGATCATCAACGGCGGAGCATTGTTAGGTGATCGAATTAAAGTGGCTGAAATCTCCGTTGTTGATAGATTGATTACTATTAAGCTATTGGAACGTGAAGCGAATCAGTCTATGGCTGAGGAACCGTCACAAATAACCACTATACTTTTCAAGTTAACTGAGCAAGATAGCTTAGAACTGCGCTAAACCAATCAATTTGTTAAGCGTGCTATCAAAGACATTGAACTGCCTAACCCGTTATGAGATGGATTTTAATTGTGTTAATGGAGTGATATATGATCAATAAGCGTTTCTTTAAAACCAAGGATGAAGTTGAAGTAACTTTTGAGTTTACGGCGGATGAGGTTGGGCATAGTGTGGCGATTGTCGCGGATTTTCTTGATTGGCAGCCGCTCGCCATGAAAAAAGTGGCCAAATCTAAGTCATATAAATTCAAAACTCGTCTACCTAAAGACCAAGAATTCGAGTTTCGGTATTTGATCGATGAAGAAAGGTGGGTGAACGATCCTGCTGCTGATCTTTATCGTCCAAATGGTTTCGGTGAAGATAACGGGCTAATTTCTACTTATCAGTAAGTTCTGACAGGAAAAAATAAGTTTTGTACAAAAAAACAACAAGGCGCATAGCGCGCCTTTTGTTGTAAACCTGACAATTGACAGGTGACAAGCCTGAGACAAATTTGTACTCTTAGGCCTTTGTTTATTTCGATTAATAGGTCAAATTGTGCAAACTAGAAGTTTGAAGTCTCGCTTCCAAGAGCTATCGAGGCCGAAAAAGCTGATGGTATTGAGTTTGCCGATCCTCGCGGCAATTGCGGTAGCAAGTACTTCGCAACATGGTCGATACCAACGCACCATTGATCTCTCCCTACCTGAGTCAACTTTGGTTGATCGCTTGCTGATCGATACGGATATTGCACGTGATGTGCCGGATTACGAGTATGTTATTCAAGCTGGTGATAACTTGAGTAGCATATTTAATCAGTTAGGCTTTGGTTACAGCGAACTGATGAAAATCATGGAAACCGACCTCAACTATCTTGCTCTGGATACGCTCAAACCCGGAAACACCTTACGTTTCTGGCGAGACGAGGAGAGTAAGCATCTGGCAAAAATGGAGCTAGAGTTCAGCTTGGTTGAGCGTGCAGTTTATACACGAGTTGATGATGGTGAATACGAGTTCACGGATGTAAAAATTCCAGGTGAGTGGAAGTCTTTTGCATTAGTAGGTGAAATCAACGGCAGTTTTTCTCAGTCAGTCAATGCCCTTGGCTTGGGTAAGAGTGAGATTGAACAGGTCGTGAATCTACTTAAAGACAAAGTAAACTTCGCGCGTGATTTACGTGCAGGAGATAAGTTTGAAGTTGTCCAATCACGCCAATTCGTCGATGAGCAACTGACGGGAAATCGCGAAATCCAGGCTATCAGAATCTACAACCGCGGGCGTGTGCTTTCGGCTTATCTGCATAGTGATGGTCAGTATTATGATTTCAATGGTGATAGCCTACAGAGAGCTTTCCAACGCGAACCAATTACTGGGCGTTACCGATTAAGTTCTCAATTTAACCCTAATCGTAAGCACCCAGTGACAGGGCGAGTCTCTCCTCACAATGGTACCGACTGGGCCGTACCTATTGGTACACCGATTGTGTCGACGGGAGATGGTGTGGTGGTGATGACGCGTAAACACCCTTATGCGGGTAATTATGTTGTTATTCAGCACGGCAGTCGTTACAAAACTCGTTACCTACACTTGAGTAAAATTCTCGTACGTAAAGGTCAGAAGGTGTCTCGTGGGCAACGAATTGGCTTATCAGGGGCGACAGGTCGAGTGACGGGTCCACATATTCACTACGAATTGATTGATCGTGGCCGACCAGTAAATGCGATGAAAGCAAACATCCCCATGGCGAATTCAGTGCCGAAAAATCAGATGGCGAGTTTTAAAGCCAGACGAGATGAGTGGGATGCGATGCTTAAACAAAGAGAAATCGAGTTGGCAAGTGAGCCTCCATTGAAGACTACCACATAACAAGAAGCTCCTTTTCCGTAGACTCAAACGTGCAACTCGGTTTGACTCTTGGCTACACATCGACCCATGGGTATTTATGATTGGCGGCGGTTACAAGTTCTAGTTGTACCCGAATATAAAAAGGCTTCCCACGGGAAGCCTTTTAACATTTACGAACGATTACTTGTTGGCTTTTCCAAGCTGTAGCCAAGTATCGATAACCGTATCTGGGTTGAGGGATACTGAGCTGATGCCTTGCTCCATTAACCATTCGGCTAAGTCTTCGTGATCTGATGGTCCTTGCCCACAAATGCCGACGTATTTACCCGCTTTCGTGGCCGCGTCAATCGCCATTTTAAGCATCGCTTTTACCGCCGGGTTACGTTCATCAAATAGGTGAGCAACATCGCCTGAATCACGGTCAAGGCCAAGTGTAAGCTGAGTCATGTCGTTGGAACCGATAGAGAAACCATCGAAGTACTTCAAGAATTCGTCTGCCAAAATCGCGTTGGATGGCAGTTCGCACATCATGATCACTTTCAGACCCTGATCGCCACGGCGTAAGTCAAATTTAGCCAGCAAGTCGATTACCGAAGCCGCTTCGCTTGGCGTGCGCACGAATGGGATCATGATTTCTACGTTCTTCAGCCCCATTTCGTTACGAACACGCTTAATCGCTTGTGTCTCTAACTCGAAGCAGTCTTCAAAGACTGGAGAGATATAGCGTGAAGCGCCACGGAAACCTAACATAGGGTTCTCCTCATGAGGTTCGTAACTTTGTCCACCAACTAGGTTGCTGTATTCGTTCGACTTGAAGTCAGACATACGAACGATAACACGTTGAGGCCAGAAAGCCGCTGCGATTGTCGCGATACCTTCAGTCAGTTTGCTTACATAGAAGTCGATAGGATCTTTGTAGCCACGAATTCGTTGGGTGATCTCGGTTTTCAATTCGTCGCTCTGTGCATCAAAGTTGAGCAGTGCTTTCGGGTGAATTCCGATCATCTTGTTGATGATGAATTCTAGACGAGCCAGACCGACACCTTCGTTAGGAATCTGCGCAAAATCGAATGCACGATCTGGGTTACCAACGTTCATCATCACTTTGGTCGGCAGCATTGGCAATTCATCCACAGAAGAGCGCTTGATTTCGAACGCTAGCTCACCTTGGTAGACATAACCTGTTTCACCTTCTGCACAAGATACGGTGACGGTAGAACCATCAGTGAGAGCACTCGTTGCGTTACCACACCCAACAATAGCCGGAATACCGAGTTCACGCGCGATGATAGCAGCGTGACAGGTACGGCCACCGCGGTTAGTGACAATAGCTGAGGCTTTCTTCATCACCGGTTCCCAGTCTGGGTCGGTCATGTCAGTAACCAGCACGTCACCTTCTTGTACTAACGACATTTGGTCGAGTGAATCGACAAGTCGAACGGAGCCTGCGCCAATCCGTTGACCGATTGCACGACCTTCGATAAGCACTTGTGCTTTGTTGTTGAGTTCGTAGCGCTCAATCACATTTTGCTCATTTTGCGAACATACGGTTTCTGGGCGTGCTTGAACAATGTATAGCTTGCCGTCGATGCCATCTTTAGCCCACTCGATATCCATTGGACGTTGGTAGTGCTTTTCAATGATCATCGCTTGCTTGGCCAGTTCTTTGATCTCTTCATCACTCAGAGAAAACTGGTTTTGCTCCTGTTCGCTGGTATCGATGATCTCAACTTGTTTTCCAATTTCTTGGTTAGTCGAGTAGATCATTTTGATCAGCTTTAAGCCAAACGTCTTTTTCACAATGGCTTGTTGACCCGCTTCCAGCATCGGCTTGTGAACGTAAAACTCATCTGGGTTAACTGCGCCCTGTACGACCATTTCGCCCAGACCCCATGAAGAGGTGATGAAGACGACTTGGTCGAAACCTGATTCCGTATCGAGAGTAAACATTACACCCGAAGAGGCTTTGTCTGAACGAACCATGCGTTGAATACCCGCTGATAGCGAGATGCCTCGATGGTCAAAACCTTGGTGAACGCGGTAAGAGATTGCACGATCATTAAATAATGACGCGTAAACATGTTTAGTTGCTTCTAAAACCGCCTCAATGCCTTTAACGTTGAGGAAGGTTTCCTGCTGACCCGCAAATGAAGCGTCAGGTAGATCTTCTGCTGTTGCCGAAGAACGAACCGCAACAGAAAGTTCTTCATTGCCAGCAATTAGTTCATGGTAGTTATCACGTATATCCTGCTCTAGATCAGCAGGGAAGGGGGCTTCTAAAACCCATTGACGGATGGTGGCACCTGTCTTGCGCAGGGCTTCTACATCATCAACGTCTAGTTCATCAAGCAGTTGATGAATGCGGTCATCCAGTCCTTCATAATCTAAGAACTGGTTAAACGCGTAGGAAGTTGTCGCAAATCCATTGGGTACTGAAACGCCAGCATTAGCAAGGTTAGAAACCATTTCACCAAGCGAGGCATTTTTACCGCCGACTTTGTCGACATCTTCCATCGATAGGCCATCGAACCAGAGGGTGTTGTTTTGCATGTCTTTCTCCAGAAACATTGCAGCTTTGTAGGGAGTAGGCAAACGATTACGTCAAGGCTGAAAAAAATTCGCTATGAATTTCTAAAGCTGTGGGGGGCGTAACAGCAAGCCGGGCTTTATTATCGATATTATGGCGACTATCCTACTCAAAAGAATTTGAAAGTTTAAAATAAAATGCAAATTGATATTCAAAGTCGTGATGTATTCTATGTTTCTGATGGAACCGCGATAACATGTGAAACGTTAGGGCACGTTGTTCTGGGACAATTTCCTTTCCAAGTGAACGAGAAAACGTTTCCGTTTGTCGAAAGTGAAGATAAGTTGACGGAATTGCTCAAAGAGATTGAAGCGTCTTACCAAAAAAAAGGCGTTAAACCCTTGGTGTTTTTTTCCATGGTGATACCTGAATTGCGCAACAAATTATTGGCCTCTAACTCTTACGGTTACGATGTGTTGGAGAGTATTGTCCAGCGAGTTCAAGACGATACTCAGATGAAGCCAAAACCCAAATTACAACGTTCTCGCAGCGTCAGTAAGGATTCGGACAAATACTTTGACCGCATAGCCGCTATTGAATACACCTTGGCTCATGATGATGGGATTACCCTGAAAGGGCTTGAAGAGGCGGATATCATCTTACTTGGCGTATCGCGCAGTGGTAAAACGCCAACCAGCCTTTATATGGCGATGCAGTTTGGCCTGCGAGTCGTTAACTATCCATTTATTGATGATGATTTGAAACGCTTAAGATTACTGCCTGAATTTGCAATTCATCGTCATAAGTTGTTTGGTTTGACTATCAATCCTGAACGATTGACAGAGATTCGAGAAAACCGTCTAGCAGGAAGTGACTATGCGAGTAACGAACAGTGTTTACATGAACTGCAAACCGTTGAGGCGCTATTTCGTCGCGAAGCGATTCCTTATATCAATACCTCTTCTTTATCGGTAGAAGAGATCTCGACCCGTGTTCTAGAGCGTTCAGGACTACGTCGTCGCCTTCTGTAATTGTCAAAAATGATGGCCGAGGACTATGGACCATGCCGATGACCGTGCTTTTGATATTCTCATCGTTTTGTCATTGGTGCTCGGCTATGGTGCAGTCTGGTTGCCTTGTAAACTGATTAAATAGTTATCAAGCACCTGTTTGAGTTTGGTTTGTGCGGGAAATTGTTTCGAAATCAGCATATAGAACTTGTGTGGGGGCATGTTGGGTATCGCTTTAGCTACTAAGTCATCAGTAATGTATTCGATCCCCCACACCGATTTTAAACCATCAATGATTTCCAGCCAGTTTAAATAAACTTCACATTCACCTTGTCTTAGTTTGGTGAGGACGTCCTTAACCGAGTTTCCTTCACGGACAATATTATTAAGTTCAAAGTCAGCGTAATTGTAGCCATGGTTACCACATACTTTGTAAGCGGATAGGTCTTGCACACTGGTTATCTCTAGACCCTGCGGAAATCGAGTGGAAGAGTAGATATAGTATGGGGTTATGCTGTAGTACCACTCTGTGTAGAGAAAGTCCTTGGTTCGGGTATCGCTGAATGAGGCACTAAGCGCTAAGTCAAATTCTCCACTTTTGGTCCCCCTCAAGCATCGAGACCAAGAGGTCATTGTGATGTCATAGCTAACGCCATTTTGAACTAACACCCTATCGAGAATGACAACATCGGAACCGTAAGCGGCATCATTTACAACGTAAGTATAAGGGGACCAGTCAATTGCATCACCACAGACTCTTACATGGGTCAATTCAGTGTTGTGAGCGTAACTAGCGAAGCTCACAAACGTGATGACACAGGCGATAATGATGTCAGTAAACCGAAGCATTATACAATTTCCTCAAGCGCAATAACCTGAGTATAGCTAAGGTTTTCTAACCTATCGAACCAGATTAGGATGCAGGAAAAATCAATGGAAAGTCTAGTGTTGGGTGTGACGTGATAAGAGCGTCGTAGCCATAGACTTGCTTAATCAAATCGACATCTAGTGCATGCCAAGGTGCTTCATCACATGCAATTTTTCCCTGATGCAAAACAACCAGACGATCTGAATATTGTGCAGCTAAGTTTAAATCATGCAAAACCACTACTACGGCACAATGTTCATCTGCCAGTCTGCGGGCAATTTTTAACGTGTTGTGCTGGTGGGCCAAATCCAATGCCGAGGTCGGCTCATCAAGCATCAGGATTTTTTCGCGCTCTGAATGTGCGAGTTGAACCAATACTCGAGCTAAGTGGACACGTTGCTTTTCGCCACCCGATAAAGAAGGGTAGAGACGTTCGCTTAGATGACCAACATCGGTCATCTCCATATATTTTTGCGCCAACAGTTTTACTTGCTTATTTGGTAGATTCAGCGGGATCCCACCAAGCTCAACAACCTCGTGAACCAAAAATGGAAAACTGAGTGTACTGTGTTGAGGTAGCATACCTAAGTGCTGTGCCAAATCACCTGGCTGCCACTGCTCTTTACTCCGTCCAAAATAGCTTATATTGCATCGTGATGGGATCTCCCCACACAGCAATTTGAGTAAACTGCTTTTACCCGCCCCATTGGGTCCCAAAAGCGTGGTAACTTCTCCGGCTCGGATATCGATACTGATATTATCGAGCACTTTACGTTGACCATACGACATAGAAACTTGTTGGGCAGACAACACGATGTCATTGATCATAGGATTGCCCCTTTTTGCTTGAAGAGAAGATAGATAAAGAAAGGAGCGCCGATAAGGGCAGTCACAATGCCGACAGGCAGTTCAGCGGGGGCAACGGCCACTCGAGAAAACATATCGGCTAGAGTGAGTAGCAGTGCGCCCATTAATGCAGAAAGCGGCAATAAGGTTCGATGATCAGGCCCTGAGATCATCCTACCCAAGTGAGGAATCACCAAACCAATAAAGCCGATCATGCCAGATACACTGACAGTCACACCAACACCGATCGCGCTAAGCAGAATCAGTTGGCGCTTTAGTTTTTGTACAGGAATCCCAAGGTGTGCGGCCTCTGCCTCACCAAGCAGTAGAGCATTGAGTGCCATCGCTTTATAAGTGAACACCGCCATCAGTAAAGTCAGCGTGGTCGCACACAGCAGAATGCTAGACCAGTTTGCCCCCGCCATAGACCCCATCGACCATAAGGAGAGATCACGTAGCATCTGATCGTCAGCGACAAAGCTCATGTAACCAATTCCAGCTCCTGAAAGCGCACTGATAGCCACTCCTGCTAGTAGCATGATGGTGACAGAGGTTCCCATCTTGGTTGTGCCTAACCTGTAGACCAACACCGTTGTTAGTGCTCCACCCAGAAAAGCGAACAGTGGGACGGCCGCTAAGTTCATAAATTGAGGGTTATTGTGACTGATGCTTGAGAACAGGACTATCGCAGTCGCGGCGCCGAGGGAGGCCCCTGCCGAAACACCAATTATTCCGGGTTCGGCAAGTGGATTGCGAAATAGCCCCTGCATGACGCTGCCACACAGTGCCAGAATCGCTCCCACTAACATACACAGAAGTGTGCGTGGAAAACGGATTTCATGAATGACGAGATTGATGTGAGGAGCGAGATCTCGCGATTGGAACATCAGGCTTTGAACACTTTGCCAAAAGCCAATATGCATTGGCCCCACGGTCACTGAACTGATGGTAGTCACAAACAGTGTAAGTCCACCCAGTGCCCAAATTGTCGTATTACCCAGTCGACGAAGAAACATGGTTGTAGTGCTCTTATCTCAATATTGTACTTAGCCGCTCGGCTTCTGAAAGACTCTTCAACCCAAGTCCCCCAACCAAAGCACGACCATCAATTTGAATTATTTGTCCATTTTGTCCAGCGGGTGTTGCTGCCAGCATAGGCATACTGGCGAGAATGGCTTCCACCCCCCCTAACTGTTTGTAGCTACGTCCACTGACTAGAATCACATCCGGTTGCATCTCTACAAGGGCTTCCGTTGAAAGAGGTTTGTATGACGTCACACTCTCCGCTGCAGGATTGCGAGCTCCCGCTAACTCTATGATTGCATTTGGCGTGGTATCTCGGCCAGCGACATTGGCGGGGCGCCCTTCATGAATGAGCAAGAACAGGACTTTTTTCGCTGAAACTTGATTGTTTTTGTTGGCTTGCAACGTATGGATCTGTTTAGTGATACTTTGCTTCAAGTTTGAGGCTTGTTGCTGAGCATCGAGTAAAGAAGCAATTTGGTCTACGCGCTGCAGCAGACCCTCAGCGGTTGGTTTTGTGTTAACAATATCCACCGTCACCCCTGCTGCACGAAGTTGGTTTAATGTCGTGTCTGGTCCCATCTCGTCAGAACCGATTAAACGAGTTGCACCGAGTGCAAGCAGACCTTCTGCTGATAGTTGTCGGTGATAACCTATATTTGCTAACGATAAATTGGTTGGAAGTTCACTTGTGACATCAACCGCAACGAGCTTATCTTGTTGTCCCAGCGCCACGACCAGTTCGGTGACTGCACTGCCTGCACTGATGACTTTTTCATCGGCGAAAGAGTGAGCGGCAATGAGAAGCAGGGAAAGAGTGGCGAAGCGCTTAATGAAGGCATTTTTATACATAGTTGACTCGGCTATTTAGAATCTTGCGTGAGTAGTTGAGTTGCTTGAATACCGTTTTGCTGCAAGAAAGCGAGCAATTTGACCAAATGTTGAACATCCGCGGTTTTTTCAGCACCAACCACTATCGGCTGTTTGTTGGTTCGGTGCTCTTCGAGCAAGGCGAGAGTGAAGTTATTCCAGTCGATATACTGTTTACCATCAATGGCCCAATGGGGCGCTTGTTCAAGAATATTGATGGTCAGAGAGGTATTTTCCACCACTGAAACCGCAGGGGAATCGACGCTAGGTAGGTCGACTTCGAGGGAGTCCAGTTTGACGGCTGCTGTGAGCATCAAAAACACCATGACGATAAAAATAATATCGAGTAAGGGCGTTAAGTCTGGTACCAATCCGTTGTGGTTTGCTTGTTGTGAGACTTTAATCATTAGTTGGCCTGAATTTCTAGTTTAGAGACTTTTTCACTCGCGCTGCTCTTGCTGGATGAAGTCTCTCCGAGGCGTAGTCCTTCAAGCCACAGATTTACGTAGTTCAAGGTGTGTTCAAGCTTCGCGATAACACGATCTGCCCATAGCCCAAGCAATTGAGCTCCGGCGATGGCAGGCAGAGCAATAATCAACCCTGCGGCGGTTGTCCGCATTGCGATTCCCAGACCGTCAGCAAGATCATTGGGCGTAATGTTACCTGTAGAGGCGGCAACGCCTTTAAACATCTCTATCAAACCTAGTACCGTACCAAGTAGCCCAATCAGAGGGCTAATCACACCGATTAGAGAGAGCAAACGCAGACCAAATTGAAGTTGATGACGCTTCTCTTGTAGCCACATACCTGCCGCATCTTCACGCAGTGTTTTATCAAACGAGTGGTGTGCGAGTAGCATAGCGACGCCCTTGTAAAGGAGAGGTCTACGCACAACCAGTGCCTTTGATAGTGCTTCTATCTGTTGAGAGTCTGTTGGTGTGATTTGCTCTAGTTCAGCACGAATAGCGTGTTTGCCAACCCCTAAACTGAGGATGACATGGAAAATACGCTCGGCGATGATCATTAGGGTAAGCCCAGAGCAAAGAATTAGCGGCCAAGTCATCAGGCCGAGCTGTTGTTGCAACTGATTTATTTGTTCCATTATTGGTCCAACTTAAAACGAACAGGGATTTGAATGCGGTGTGCAATTCGCTGACCGTCAACAGATTGTGGTGTGAACTGCCACGTTTTGATGGCGTCTAAAGCGGACTGATCAAGTATCGTCGCTCCTGAAGAGGAGATTAGGACTTGCTTAACCTGATTGCCGTTTTTATCAAGCCAGACCTCATACAAAACCACGCCTTCTAAGCGGCGCTTTTTCGCCAATCGCGGATATTTGGGTGCAGCAGGTTTAGTCAAAAATGACGCCTTGGTGACCATTACGGGCTGCGAATTTACGCCGTTGTTAACGTCCTGAGGTAGGGCATCATCGGACGCCTGCTCTGGTTGTGGCTCAGCGAGAGGCTTTTTCTCTTGCTTTGCCACGCGTCGATTCTCTGCTGTTTGAACAGGCTTTTTTTGTGCAGCTTGTTGCTTTGAAACTGGAGTTTTGACGGTATCCACTGGCTTTGGCTTGGCGAAGTGTTTTTCTTGTGTAACTGCGCTTGATTCGACTAACTTAGGTTGCGTTTTGATTTGAGCTTTTTGTTCAACAACAGGTTGAACCGAGCTTGGTGGAGCCGTCATTTTTAGATTGAGAGAGACTGAATTGGAGGGACTGCCCGCAGGCATTGCCATGGCTTTGGGTTCTTGTGTAACAACAACTAACGCAGCATGCACAGCAACAGATAGACCTGCGGCAACAACGTATCGTTTAATGTTCACTTTATCTCCTTATCCAATCTCGCTACTCAGTTACGGCGAGATTATTACCTACAATGCAAACAAGATCAATTATCAATTGCATTCTCATTGTTGACAATTTATGATCCCAATCATCAGTGAAATGAGCAACAGTATGGAAAGAGTATGCCCTCATTAAAACAACAAGTGGTTCAGCTATTGGAGCAAGAGCCGGCTTTGCTGCCTGCGGATTTGGCGGAAAAACTCAACGTATCAGAATTTCAAATTGTTGCTTCTTTGCCTGATGGCATGGTGACACTTGTCTCTGGGGAACAAGCGCAATGGGTTTTGGAGCAATTGGTTGGTTTTGGCCCTGTGACGACTATCGTTCATTCATTTGGCTCAATTTTTGAAGTCAAAGCCCCCTTTCCTAGGGGGAAAAAGGCCAGAGGTTACTACAATCTCATGGGGAAAGAAGGTGAATTACATGGTCATCTCAAGCTAGAAAATATTAAGGATATTGCTTTGGTAAGTAAGCCTTTTAGAGGACGAGAAAGTCATTATTTTGGATTTTTTTGCTCACAAGGTAATAATATCTTTAAAGTCTATTTGGGACGTGATGACAAACATCAACTGTTTGCTTCTCAAGTCGAGACATTCAAACGCTGGCAGCACGAGTTGAGCCAATAACAAATACAGAAAAAGAGAACAGATTGAGGAGCCTCAAATGGACCAACAAGTAAAACAAGAGCGTTTGCAAGGTCGTCTAGAACCGGAAATTAAAGAGTTTCGTCAAGCGCGACGTACATTGCAACTCGCCACCGTCGACGAAAATGGGCGTCCGAATGTGAGTTACGCCCCTTATGTGCAGAATCAGGATGGTTACTTTGTCTTAATCTCTGAAATTGCTCGCCACGCACGTAATTTGCAGGTCAATCCAAGTGTGTCGATTATGATGATTGAAGACGAGGGTGACTCGAAACAGCTGTTTGCTCGAAAACGCTTAACGTTTGATGCGGTAGCGTCAGTGGTTGAACGCGATAGCAAGCAATGGAATCTTGTGATTGCACAAATGAAAGAGAGATTTGGTGAGATTATTGATGGCCTTAGCCAATTACAGGATTTTGTTTTGTTCAACCTAAAAGCGGAGCAAGGTCTGTTTGTAAAAGGCTTCGGTCAGGCTTATCAGGTGTCGGGTGATGATCTTGTTGACTTTGTTCATTTAGAAGAAGGCCATAAAAAGGTTTCCAACCAGTAGTGATTTAGATAGCTTAGATTCCAATTAAGGAGCCATAGTGGCTCCTTTCTGCTTTAGGAGAGGAATTACGATGCGCCCCGTCAGCAAAGATCACGGAGAAATCTGCTACCCATTCATCTATGAAGATAGCCCAGTGTGTGACTTTGAGATCGCCAGTGACGAGCTGTGTAGCGGGATTGGTTTAGTGCTGACTTATGATTTGGATGACGTTAGCCGTGATATATTGCTGCGGCTTCAACCGAATGTATATCACCTCATTGGTTCCGTTCGCGCGTTGGTGGCAATTGAACACTCAGGCAGAAAGTCGCCGGATCCGATCTTGTTCCGCTACGCCAACCTACTCGCCAATATCATGTATGCGCTAGCCTCATACACAAACCGTGTCCATCAGGTTAATGAAGTGGAGTTTGTCAGTCACAGTTACTAACTGAGTAATGCCCCCTAATGTAGAGGGCGTGACACCGAGGCGATACGAACGATCAGAGTGGCTATAGCATATCTCGGATTCTGAAATAGGACATCGCCAGAACGAGAGCAGGGGTGCGGAACAAGCGACCACCTGGGAATGGGTGATGAGGAATTCGGTCAAATATGGCAAAACGTTCGGCGGTAGTGGCGATGCACTCTGCCATTAGGGTTCCCGCCATACCAGTGGCTGCGATGCCGTGACCTGAAAAACCTTGCGCAAAGTAGACATTTGGCTTTAAGCGACCAAAATGCGGTGCTCGGTTGAGGGTAATGGCGACATTACCTCCCCAAGCAAAGTCAATCTTGGCGTCTTTCAGCTGCGGATAGATATCAATCATTCTCGACTGCATTGCTTTTCTAAGGTTAAAAGGTGCAACGCCTGAATAACTGACTCTACCACCAAATAACATGCGGTGATCTCCTGAACAGCGGAAGTAATCGAGTACAAAGTTAATATCACACGCTGAAATATGATTTTTCATCAGATCATTGGTGACCGTTTCACCAAGCGGTTCTGTCGCGCAAATATAGGTGCCAACGGGCATGACACGATTTTCTAACTTGCTCTCCAACCCATCCATATAAGCATTACAGGCTAAAACAACGTGGTTGGCTTCAACGCTGCCCTGTGCCGTAAACAGTTTGGCAGGATCGCCATGCTCAATCTTCTTACATTCACTCTGTTCGTAAAATTCAACCCCCGCATCTTGTGCGGCTTTAACCAAACCAAGCGTATAATTTAATGGATGGAGGTGGCCGCTGTTAGAGTCAAATAAACCCGAAGTATAACGATCGCTTGCGATGTGTTCGCGTGTCTGTTTTTGATCCCAAAGTTGCAGTGATTGGTAGCCATAATTCTCGGTGAGATCATCGTGCCACGCTTTGAGCTCGCGATCGTGACGTGATTTGACGCCTAGATGGACCATACCATCACGCCAATCACACTCAATGTTGTATTTTTTTATGTTGCCTTTGGTGAGTGCCAAAGCGTCAACGGACATATCCCATAGTTTACGTGCGTCTGATTTACCGACCAGTTTTTCGAGAGTACTTTGCTCTGAAGCCCAACCGAAAATCGCTTGACCGCCACTACGACCTGATGCGCCCCAACCGACCCGTTTGCCCTCAAGCACAATGACTTTAAAACCACGATTGGCAAGTTCAAGTGCCGCTGTTGCACCAGTAATACCTGAACCCACCACACAAACATCCGCCTTGTGTGCGCCATTTAACGTAGGAAAATCAAAGTGTTGATTTGCTGACGCTGCGTAGTAAGAGTCGGTGTGCTTTGCTTTCATAGCTTTGTCCTTAAAACTAAAGTTGAACTTACTTGTACCATTGGTACTCGAGTGGTGATACCTGAGCGGAAAAATGCTCCTGCTCATGTTGCTTGTTTGCCAAATAGATTTTGCAGAACTGTTCTCCAAGTTGCTCTTTCAAGAACAGACTCTGGTCGAATAGTTCGAGTGCAGCTTGCCAAGAGGTCGGAACCGTTGGTGCGTCGACAAGTGTGGCATCACCTTCAATAGGTGCTGGTGGAAGTTGCTGCTTCTCAATGCCATCTAACATAGAAGCGAGAATGACAGCGGTCGTTAAGTATGGGTTAACATCAGCACCTGCAAGTCGATGTTCAATTCGACGATTACTATTTTCACCGGCGGGAACACGAACTGCGACGGTACGATTATCCCATCCCCAAGTCATTTGGAGTGGGACAAACATATTCGGTTGCAAGCGTCGATAAGAGTTAGCGTTTGGAGCCAAGACCGCCATGCTTTCATCCATATGGTCGAGAATGCCTGCAATGGCGTGAAGTAGGGTATTCTGATCGTCAGCGAAGATATTTTCTCCGTCGCGATCGAGCAGACTAACGTGGACGTGGCAGCCGTTACCTGCGTGCTCTGTGTAGGGTTTAGCCATGAAGTTGGCATAGAATCCGTGTTTTTTTGCAACGGCGCGTATGACTCTTTTCAACAGCATTGCTTGGTCACAGGCTAAAAGCACATCCTCGCAGTGGCGCAAGTTAACTTCGAACTGGCCTGGAGCATATTCGGCGGTGATATTGTCTGTTGGAATATTTTGTATTTCACATGTCGCTAAGACTTCGTCAAGAAATGCCTTAAATTCATCAAGCTCATCAAGTGAATAGACTTGAGTTTGCGTCATTCGCTCACCACTGAGTGGCATGATAGGTGGCTGTGGTTGTCCGTCTGCATCGGGTTTAACGTCTTGCAGATAGAACTCAAGTTCTATCGCGATGCACGGGGTTAAGCCACGTTGAGTGAATTTGTCTAATTGCCCCTGAAGGACGTGACGAGGATCGGCGAAAAAGGGCTGCTGGCTGTCGGGCTCATACATGGTAACAATGGCTTGAGCACTGTTCTCAAGCCAAGGCGTCAGTTGCAATGAACTGTCAACCAGCATGCAGAGTCTGTCTCCATCACCTTGCTCAAATCCTAGCCCTGTTTCTTCGACGGTTTCGCCACATATATCGAGGGCGAAAACAGAAGCGGGTAAGCATATGCCTTGCTCGGCAATTTTATCCAGTTGTGAGGCATTCACTCTTTTGCCGCGGATGACACCGTTAATATCAAACAGCATTAAATCGACGGTGGTGACGTTGGAGTTTTCGCGGATGAATTGCACGATGGCGTCAGCATTGCTGGAAACTGAGCAGGCATCGTGAGTGGTCGCAATGGCTTGTTTGACTAGCTCGTTCATTGTTAATTCGCTTCCTTTCAGTTGATTACCGCTTATGGGAATAGGCAAGTGCGTCCTTACTTTCCTTAGCGTGTTCGGTAACACGTTAGCCATATTTCGTCGATAACATTCCTACTTAATAGTGATGAAAAAACATCCAACGCACGGTATTACCCTTACACAACGTTTAGTAAAACACAACACTGTTGTTAATTATTTGTAAAATATAAGTATCAAATTATCAAAATAATTAACATTCGTGGTTGACATTTGACCAGTTCAAGGTCAATTCTATTCCCAGTCGCGGACAAAATTGTCGTCAAACAATAGGTGAATAAATCATGGAAAAGATAACGAAATGGATTGAGAGTAATAGGATTACTGAGGTGGAATGCCTCATACCTGATATTACTGGTAATGCGCGAGGTAAGATCATGCCCGCCAAAAAGTTTCTTCGAGAGGGAGGAATGCGCCTTCCCGAAGCGGTTTTTTTCCAAACGGTAACCGGTGACTGGCCTGATGATGAAAGCATGATTGACCTGACTGAGAAAGACATGCTGCTAGAACCGGATCCGGATACGATTCGTTTTGTTCCTTGGACTAAAGAACCCACAGCTCAAGTCATCCACGACTGTTACACCGTGGGTGGTGATCCAGTAGATATCTCGCCTCGTGCCGTTCTAAGACGCGTTTTAGATCTCTACAAGAAAGAGGGATGGAATCCTATTGTTGCACCAGAGTTGGAGTTCTTCCTCGTTAAGAAAAACCTCGACTGGGACTACCCACTTGAACCGCCAATTGGTCGTAACGGTCGTCCAGAAACCGCGCGTCAGTCGTTCAGTATTGATGCGGTAAACGAGTTCGATCCAATTTTTGAAGATATGTACGACTATTGTGAAGTACAGGAGTTGGATGTTGACACCCTGGTGCACGAATCTGGTGCCGCGCAAATGGAACTCAACTTTGACCACGGTGAGCCACTGGATAGAGCTGACCAAGTGTTCTTGTTTAAGCGTACGGTACGTGAAGCGGCATTAAAACATGATGTGTATGCGACCTTTATGGCAAAACCAATGGAAAATGAGCCAGGTAGTGCGATGCATATTCACCAGAGTCTAGTGGATGACAACGGTCAGAACCTGTTTGCGAATGATGATGGCTCTAACAGTGAACTCTTCATGAACTATATCGCTGGTATGCAGAAATACACGCCTGCCGCAATTTCGTTTTTTGCGCCGAATGTGAACTCCTACCGCCGTTTGGTATTTGGTGAATCTGCGCCTACCAACGTAGCTTGGGGGGTGGACAACCGCACCGTTGGATTGCGAGTACCTATTTCAGATAGAAATTCTCGTCGAATCGAGAACCGCTATGCGGGAGCAGATGCTAATCCATATTTGGCGATGGCACTCACCCTCGCTTGTGGTTATTTGGGCATGAAAGAGAAGCTCACACCAACGCCAGAATGTACAGGTGATATGACAACTCAACCCTATTCTCTGCCACATACGCTGGAAGATTCACTGGTGTTATTGGAGCAGAGTGATGAGCTTCGTGAAATTTTAGGCGATCGTTTTGTAGCGGCTTATGTCGCCATTAAGCGCAAAGAATACAAAACGTTTTTCCAAGTGATCAGTTCATGGGAGCGTGAGTTCCTATTATTGAACGTGTAAATCATGACTCGAGTCACTTGGCATTATTGGCCAGGTGACTTGAGACAAGGTGAGCTAGTTTGTGGTCAGTTTACCGAGTTTATTTCGATATCTGAAAAAGATGAGAGTTAACTATGTCTACATGGATTGAGCAAGACAGTGCACATTGTTTGCACCCTTTTACTAACTTTAAGTCATTAAATGCAAAAGGTTCTCGCGTCATTACTAAAGCTGAGGGCGTTTACATTTACGATGAGGACGGTAACAAAATTCTTGATGGTATGGCTGGGCTTTGGTGTGTAAACCTTGGCTACAGCAGTCAACCACTCATTGATGCTGCAACGGCGCAGCTCAAGGAGCTACCTTATTACAATCTGTTCTTCCAAACTACTCATCCACCGGCGGTAGAATTATCAACATTACTGGCAGAAATCACGCCAGAAGGAATGAACCACGTTTTCTTCACTGGTTCTGGCTCTGAGTGTAATGACACCGTACTGCGCATGGTAAGGCACTACTGGGCAAGCAAAGGCAAAGCCAGCAAACAAACTGTGATCAGCCGAAACAATGCTTACCATGGAAGCACCATGGCAGGTGCGAGTTTGGGTGGTATGAAGTTTATGCATGCGCAAGGTGGTTTGCCACTACCCAATATCGTTCATATCGATCAGCCTTATCACTTTGGTGAAGGTCAGGGGCAAGATGCCAACGAGTTTGGTCTAGAGCGTGCTCGCCAATTGGAAGCCAAAATTCTTGAGTTAGGTGAAGATAATGTTGCTGCCTTTATTGCCGAACCGATTCAGGGGGCGGGCGGCGTGATTATCCCGCCAGATAGCTATTGGCCAGAAATTCAACGTATTTGTGACAAATACGAAATCCTATTGATCGTCGATGAAGTCATTTGTGGCTTTGGACGCACAGGTGAATGGTTTGCCAGCCAGACCTTCAATATCAAACCTGATTTGATGTGTATGGCTAAAGGGATTACTTCAGGCTATCTGCCTCTAGGTGGTGTGATGGTCCGTGACCACGTCGCTAAAGTTCTCACCGATGCTGATACGGAATTTGCTCATGGCTTTACTTATTCCGGGCACCCAGCAGCGTGTGCGGTAGCGATTGCCAACATCAAAGAGATGCAACGCCTTAATATCGTCAACCAGGTTCGAGAAGAGACCGCCCCATACTTTGCTCAGCGTTGGAGCGAGCTTGCACAGCATCCATTGGTGGCAGAAGCCCGTTGCAAGGGTCTGGTTGGTGCTATCGAATTGGTAGCGGATAAAGAGACCAATCAGCGTTTTGATAAAGAGCTAGAAGTCGGTACTCGCTGTCGTGAGCACTGCTTTAATTCAGGCGTCGTTTTACGAGCGGTGGGAGACACAATGATCTGTTCGCCACCACTTATCATTAGCAAGGATGAAATCGATCAACTGGTCACTAAAGCGAAACAAGCTTTAGATAACACATTGGCGGACGTCAAGTCTTAGTCGGTCACGTACACGAGCAACAAGCAAGAGGAACGGAGATCCAAATGGTTAAACTAAAATCATATATCGGCATGGCGCTGGGAGCAGCAATGGTTACTGCACCGGCATTAGTGCACGCTGGCGAAGAGAAAGTTCTTAACGTTTATAACTGGTCAGATTATATCGCGGAAGACACGATTACCAAGTTTGAACAAGAGACAGGTATTAAGGTGGTTTACGACGTTTTCGACTCTAACGAAGTGTTGGAAGCGAAAATTCTCTCAGGCAACACAGGATTTGATCTTGTCGTGCCGAGTAATGACTTCCTTGGACGTCAAGCTAAAGCGGGTGCATTTCAGAAGCTGGATAAAAGCAAGCTGAGTAACTACAAAAATCTAGATCCTAAGTTGATGTCGATTCTGGCTGATACGGTTGATCCGAACAATGAGTACGCGATTCCTTACCTATGGGGTACCACAGGTATCGGTTACAACGTAGAAAAAGTACAAGCAGCACTTGGTGAGAACGCCCCTGTCGACAGTTGGGAGTTGGTGTTTAAGCCTGAAAATATGGAGAAGCTAGCTCAGTGTGGTGTGGGCTTCTTGAATGCGCCAACCGAAATTATGGCGGCGGCACTTAACTATTTAGGTAAAGATCCAAACAGTACTAATGCGGATGACTACAAGAATGATGCACTCGCATTGTTGAAAGACATTCGTCCTTACGTCACATATTTCCACTCATCTCAATACATCAATGACTTAGCAAATGGCGATATCTGTGTCGCTATCGGTTGGTCTGGCGATGTTCTTCAAGCGGCAGATCGTGCGGCAGAAGCGGACAATGGAGTCGAAATTTCTTACTCAATTCCAAAAGAAGGTGCGCTTGCTTGGTTCGATTTGATGGCGATTCCTAAAGAGGCGAAACATCCAGAAAATGCGCATTTGTTCATCAACTTCCTGCTGCGTCCTGAAGTTATCGCAGAAATTAGTAACTACGTTTGGTATGCGAATCCAAATGTCCCGTCTCGTGAGTTTATCGATCAGGAGATACTAGACGATCCGGGTATCTACCCTACGCCAGAGGCACAAGAGAAGTTGTACAGCTCGAAAATGCTGCCGCATAAGGTTTCACGAACTATTACACGTGCGTGGACTGACTTTATTAAAAACTAAGTTGTAAGGCGGGCACTTTCGGGTGCTCGCCGCTGTAGGGAGAAAGATATGAGTGTGATGTCTATTGAAACCGAGCTAGTGCATAGCCATACAAAATCTAAACCGCCTAAACCCTTGTTAGAAATACGCGGTTTGACTAAGAACTTTGATGGCCATGTTGCGGTAGATAATGTCGACCTGACCATCAACCAAGGTGAGTTGTTTGCCTTATTAGGTGCCTCGGGTTGCGGCAAATCAACACTACTTAGAATGCTAGCGGGTTTTGAACAGCCTACGGAAGGGCAAATTATACTCGATGGTGAAGACTTAGCGAATGTCCCGCCGTACCGTCGTCCAGTCAACATGATGTTTCAATCATACGCTCTATTTCCTCATATGACGGTAGCCAAAAATATAGCTTACGGGCTAAAGCAAGATGGCATGCCAAGCAAAGAGATCGACGCGACAGTAAAACACATGCTTGAGTTGGTGAGGATGACAGACTATGCCAATCGTAAGCCACATCAGCTATCTGGTGGACAGAAACAAAGGGTGGCCTTGGCGAGAAGCCTAGCGAAGAAACCTAAGTTACTACTTCTTGATGAACCAATGGGTGCGTTGGACAAAAACCTCAGAGAAAAAATGCAGCTTGAGGTTGTGGATATTCTTGAGAGCGTCGGCGTGACATGTGTCATGGTGACACATGACCAAGAAGAAGCCATGACGATGGCGAGTCGCATTGCCATCATGAACAAAGGTCAGTTTGCTCAAATCGGTTCTCCCGAAGCCATTTATGAACACCCTAACTCAAGATACACCGCTAGATTCATTGGTTCAGTTAACGTATTTGAAGGTGTTCTCGCGACCAACAACAAAGACAGCGCAACGATTGCTACACCGGATCTCCCTTCTCCAATCCGAATTGCACACGGTGTATCTGGCGCTCCAGGGATTCCTGTTTATATCGCAATACGCCCCGAGAAGATGATGCTGTGTGACAAACCATCCAACGCAGAGAACTCCTGCTCTGGTGTTGTTGAAGATATCGCTTATATGGGCAATCAGTCGATTTACCATGTGCGTTTAGAAAGCGGTAAATTGGTGACCGCCACTTTGCAAAACACTAGCCGTCATCGCAAAGAAATGCCGACTTGGGAGCAAAGGGTCAACCTATGCTGGGAATTAGAAAGTAGCGTGGTACTTAAGATATGAAAACTCATGCCAAATTGAACTTCTGGCGTGTGGTTCCGACGCCAAAGTGTCTATTGCTGTCGATTCCCTATGGGTGGTTGTTACTGTTTTTCCTGCTACCTTTTCTTATTGTGTTCAAAATCAGTTTCGCCGAAGCACAAATTGCTATCCCGCCATACAGTGAGCTGTGGAGTTATGCAGAACAGAAAATGCAGTTGCTGCTCAATATTGGTAACTACCAGTATCTTGTTGAAGACGATCTCTATATCTCGTCATATCTACAATCGATCCGCATCGCACTAGTGTCGACGGCTTTATGTTTGTTGATTGGTTTCCCGATCGCTTGGGCGATTGTTCACTCAACACCAGCGACTCGAAACATCTTACTGATGCTAATCATTCTACCGTCATGGACCAGTTTCTTGATTCGAGTTTATGCGTGGATAGGCATCCTCAAAAATAATGGATTGCTTAACAATGTGCTGCTGTCGTTAGGAGCCATTGATGAGCCATTAAAAATACTTCATACCGATGCTGCAGTTTACATAGGGATTGTTTACACCTACCTACCTTTCATGGTTTTGCCTATCTATACCGCTTTAATGCGCGTCGACTATTCGTTGATCGAAGCGTCTAGTGATTTAGGAGCGAAGCCATACACGACCCTATTTAGCATTCTTGTCCCACTCACTCGTGCGGGGATCATTGCTGGCTCGATGTTAGTGTTTATTCCTGCTGTGGGTGAGTTCGTTATCCCTGAGCTCCTTGGTGGGCCTGATTCGATATTGATTGGTAAAGTTTTGTGGCAAGAGTTTTTCAATAATCGAGATTGGCCCGTGGCGTCAGCAGTGGCCATTGTCATGTTGTTACTGTTAATGATTCCGATACTGTGGTTCCACCGTTATCAGAAACGTGAGTTGGAGGCAAACTAATGGATGCGATTCCTGTATATAAAACCAAATGGAAGTGGGCGATACTCGCGGCAGGTCTTACGTTTCTATACCTACCGATTCTAATCCTCATTATTTATTCGTTTAACGAAAACAGATTGGTAACGGTTTGGTCAGGTTTCTCAATCAAATGGTACTTTGAGCTTCTCGAAGATGACCTATTGATGGGAGGGGTCAAACTTAGCCTGATGATCGGTTTCTTGTCAGCCAGCGCAGCTGTTGTGCTTGGTACTATCGCTGCTTTTGTCTTAAACCGGTTTGGTAAGTTCAGAGGTGAAACCGGTTTTGCCTTCATGATCACCGCTCCACTGGTTATGCCAGAGGTGATTACCGGCTTATCCTTGCTATTGCTCTTTATAGCGCTAGGGCAAGTGTTCGACATCTTCTCACAGCGAGGCATGTTGACGATATGGATAGCGCATGTGACTTTTTGTACGGCTTATGTCACCGTTGTAGTCAGCTCTCGTCTACAAGAAGTGGATCGCTCGATTGAGGAGGCGGCGATGGATCTTGGGGCGCCGCCTTGGAAAGTCTTCTTCCAAATCACCTTACCCACTATCGCACCAGCAATTCTCGCTGGATGGTTACTGGCATTCACATTGTCATTGGATGATTTAGTTATTGCGAGTTTTGTTTCAGGGCCAAGTGCTACAACCTTACCTATGGTGGTGTTCTCCAGCGTTCGTTTAGGGGTCAGCCCGAAAATCAATGCTCTAGCGACCCTCATCATATTGGCGGTAGCGTGTGCAACCTTTGTCGCTTGGTGGGTGATGGCGAAAGCAGAAAAACGTCGGCAACTTGAGATGAAACTTGCTGCTCAATAGTGCCGTTCAAGGTGGTGTGGTATAGCTTGCTATGACATCACCTTTCTTTATAATTGTTGGCTTAATTTTGCGCGTTGATAGTCAATTTGTGTCATTAGTGTTGCAATTACTTTTTCAGAGGATAGGCCATGGATGTTGGGAAACAACTAAAAACAATAAGAACGATGCGCGGGCTTTCTCAAAGAGAGTTAGCGAAGCGCAGCGGTGTCACCAACTCAATGATCTCCCAGATTGAGCAGAATCTCGTTAACCCATCTGTGGGGTCACTAAAGAAAATTCTCGATGCTATTCCAATCTCAATGGGAGAGTTTTTCACCATAGAAATCGAGGCAAAAGATGAAATCTTTTTTACACTCGGGCAAATGGCGGACCTTGGTGACGGCACAATTAAGATGTTACTGGTTGGGGCCAAGCGTGAGGGGCGAAAACTGGCGATTTTGCGCGAGTTTTATCCACCGGGTACGGATACTGGACCGGACTTCTTGCAGCATGATGGTGAAGAGGGCGGGATAATCATTAGTGGTGAAATTGAAATAACTGTCGGAAGTAAGACGCAACTGCTTAAAGCAGGTGACTCTTACTACTTTGAAACCAAGAAGCCTCATCGTTTTAGAAACCGAGGCAAAGTTGAATGTGAACTGATTAGTGCGGCTACGCCACCCACTTTCTAAAGCCATTTCTATATTTCTACTCAACCGAACCTCATGATTGTCCTGTGATACCCTTGAAAAAGGTATCACAGGCTTTGTCATTCTAGAGACGGCTCGCGTTAATCCAACTCTATCCATGTTGACTTCATTTCGGTGTATTTATCGAGTGCATGAAGTGATTTGTCACGGCCGTTACCGCTCTGTTTATAGCCGCCAAATGGCATTGTCATATCACCGCCATCCCAGTTGTTGACGAATACGGTACCCGCACGAAGTGCTCTTGAGCAGCGTACAGCGGTTGAAATATCGGCAGTCCAGATACCTGCGGCTAGGCCATAATCGCTGTCGTTGGCGAGCTCAATGGCTTCTTCTATCGTGTCGAACGTCGAGACACACAAAACGGGGCCAAAAATTTCTTCTTGGAAAATGCGCATATCACGAGTGACTTCTGTAAAAATCGCTGGTTGGATAAAGTAGCCCCCCGTTTCCTGACGCACTGGCTGACCACCACTGATCAATTTCGCCCCTTCTTGTTGACCGATGTCGACATACTCTAGAACACGTTTGAACTGTGATTCATCGACAATTGCGCCCACACGGGTCGTTTCTGATAGGGGATCGCCTGGTTGCCAATTCTTGACGTTTTCGAGCAGCAGTTCGATGAATTGATCCTTGATGGAAGAATGAACCAATAAACGGGACCCAGCAGTACATACTTCCCCTTGGTTGTAACAAATGGCAGAAACGGCAGTCGCCGCAGCCTTAGCAAGGTTCTTAACATCGTGGTTGACAATATGAGGACTCTTACCACCACACTCCATAAAGGCGCGTTTAAGGTTTGATTGACCTGCAAATGCAAGTAACTTCTTACCAACAGCGGTCGAACCCGTAAAGGTGATGCAGTCGACATCGTTGTGCAGTGCAAGCGCTTGGCCTGCTTCATGTCCAAAGCCTGGTAAGACTTGTAACACGCCATCAGGGATGCCTGCTTTTTTGGCAAGCTCAGCGAGTAAGATCGCCGTCAGTGGCGATTTCTCTGAAGGCTTAATGATGACGGAGTTGCCCGTTGCTAGAGCGGGACCGATTTTCCATGCGGCCATCACTGTCGGGAAGTTCCAAGGAACAATAGCAGCGACGACACCAAGTGCTTCTCTGGTCACGAGAGCGAGCGCGCCTTCTGTTACAGGGGCAACTTCGTCATACATTTTATCAATGGCTTCTGCATTCCATGCAATACAGCGAGCTGTCGCAGGCGCATCGTAACCGATAGCATCACCAATTGGTTTCCCCATGTCCAGTGACTCTAAAAGAGCAAACTGCTGTTGGTGAGCGTCGATTTCGTTAGCATAGTTTAAAAGGATGGCCTTTCTTTCCGCTGGTGCAAGCCCTGCCCATACACGACTTTCGAAAGTTTGGCGTGCAACTGCGACGGCGAGGTCGACATCCTGTTGATCACATCGTGCCACAGAGGCGAGAACACGGCCGGTTGCAGGGTTAATGACCTCAAACGTTTCACCACTTTTTGCGTCTTGTAGCTGTCCATTGATAAACGCCTGAGTCGAAAACTTGATCGTCTTTGCCTTGTTCTGCCAGTACATAGTATCCATATTATTGCCTTATCCTTAAAAGCTTGCTGGTGAATTCGCGCTAATGATGACGCAGTCTTCTTCAGCCGTGTTTCTAAAACGGTGAGGGCGGGTGCTATCAAAGTAGTATCCATCCCCAACATGGAGGGTAACGGTATTGAGATCGACGGTCAGCTCAAGTTGGCCCTGAACAACGACACCACACTCTTGTCCTTCGTGAGTAAGCATTTCCTCACCGGTGTCAGCATTCGGTTTGAGAGTTTCTCTCAACATACCTATATGACGGTCACCGTGGAAATGTCCGACTTGTCGATAACTAATTTCTCCTTGGCCAATTTCTGGTTGTTCCTCTTTGCGAGTGTAAAACTGTTCAGGTTGTGGATCGTCTATAGCGAAAAACTCCGCCATAGAGGTTGGTATCTTACTCAGTAACTTGCTCAAAGAGGCGACGGATGGGCTGACCGCGTTATTCTCTATTTGAGAGATGAAGCCATTTGTTACTCCAGCACGCTTTGCCAACTCTCGTTGAGATAATCCGGCTTTCTCGCGTAAAGCTTTAAAACGAGTGCCGATTTCTGTATCCATGATATGAATCCTCCTAAAACATCTATGATTATTAAATTAAACACATTTTGATGTTTATTTCATCACATTCGACCTGTAACGTTTAAAATTTAAACATTGCATGGCGTGAATTTCCACGCTATAGTCGTTTTTGTTAAGTATTTTATAACACACTTTTAACATTATGGTTAGGCGTTTATTAAAAGAAACGCTTTGATCGATATCACAGACAACAAACTCTTAGTCATTGATTGAGGAAATGCACATGCAGGATCTCGCAAAAACACACAACTTAGACGCATTTTGGATGCCGTTTACCGCCAACTCGCAGTTTAAACAATCACCACGAATGATGGTGTCAGCTGAGGGGATGTACTACCGCACAGACGACAACCGCAAAGTGCTCGACGGTACAGCAGGGCTATGGTGTTGTAATGCAGGACATGGACGCAGAGAGATCAGCGAGGCCGTGAGTCAGCAAATCCACAACCTAGATTTTGCGCCGACATTTCAGATGGGCCACCCGTTGCCATTTCAGTTTGCTGAAGAGCTTGCGGAGATAGCGCCAGCAGGGCTGAGCAAAGTCTTTTTTACTAACTCAGGCTCGGAATCCGTTGATACCGCATTGAAAATTGCTTTGGCATACCAACGTACAATTGGTCAAGGGACGCGAACGCGACTGATTGGGCGTGAACGAGGCTATCACGGGGTAGGATTTGGTGGTATTTCCGTGGGGGGAATCGTCAATAACCGCAAAACCTTCGGTAGCCTTCTGACTGGCGTAGACCATCTTCCTCATACTCTCAGTATTGAACACAGTGGGTTTAGCCGTGGTCTGCCAGAATATGATCCGGGTTGGGCAGAAAGCTTGCAAAATATTGTCACGCTTCACGATGCGAGCAATATCGCCGCTGTGATCGTAGAACCAATCGCAGGCTCAACTGGGGTTATCTTGCCGCCAAAAGGCTATTTGAAAAAGCTAAGAGAGATCTGTACCCAGCACGGTATCTTACTCATTTTTGATGAGGTAATTACTGGCTTTGGTCGCCTTGGTAGTCCATTTGCCGCTCAAGAATTCGATGTAATTCCAGATATCATCACCAGTGCTAAGGGATTAACCAATGGTGCAATTCCTATGGGTGCAGTATTTGTTCGTGATGAAATCTACGATGCGATGGTAAGCCCAGAGAGTCAGGCGATAGAGTTGTTCCACGGTTACACCTATTCTGGCCATCCAGTTGCTGCCGCAGCGGGATTAGCGACGCTTAATATCTATCGTCAAGAGAGTTTATATACTCGCGCTTCAGAACTTTCCCAATACTGGGAAGATGCAGTGCATAGCCTAAAAGGGCTACCGCATGTTATTGACCTGAGAAACTATGGATTGGTTGCAGGTATTGAGTTATCGAGCATTGCCGGAAAACCGGGTTCGAGAGCATTCCAAGTTTTCCAAGCGTGTTACGAGAAGGGTGCGTTGATTCGTGTCACAGGGGACATCATTGCCCTGTCGCCACCACTGATTATCGAGAAACACCATATTGATGAACTGTTTAATATCTTAAGTGATGTGCTGAGCACGATTGAATACAAGGAATAATTATGTCGATTTTAGTTTCAAACTTTATAAATGGATCGGTAGTTGAAAGTAAAAGCACTCGTAGCGCGGATCTTTTTAATCCGGCGACGGGAGAGCGACGTGGTCAAGTACAGCTATCTACAGCCCAAGAAGCTGAGGAAGTGGTTCAAATAGCGAAAAAGGCACAGGTTGAGTGGCAAGCGACACCGCCACTCCAGCGTGCGCGAGTGATGTTTAAGTTTAAGCAGCTATTAGAAGACAACGCAGATAGTTTGGCGACCTTGATCACGCAAGAACATGGAAAAGTGCACAGCGACGCACTGGGTGAACTGACTCGAGGCCTCGAAGTTGTTGAGTTCTCATGTGGTATTCCCCACCTGTTGAAAGGTGAACACTCACTTAATGTTGGTCGTGAAATTGACAGTTATTCAATGATGCAGCCTGTAGGTGTTTGTGTTGGTATCACTCCTTTTAATTTCCCGGTTATGGTTCCGCTTTGGATGATTCCGGTCGCGTTGGCTTGTGGTAACAGCTTTATCTTAAAACCGTCAGAAAAAGATCCGAGTGCAGCAATGGTGTTGGCGGATCTTCTCAAACAGGCGGGTCTACCAGACGGTGTATTTAATGTTGTCCAAGGCGACAAAGAAGTCGTTGATGCGCTGCTTGAATCCCCTGATGTTGCAGCGGTAAGTTTTGTTGGTTCAACGCCGATTGCTGAAGCCATTTATGCAAAAGGTAGTGCAAATGGTAAACGCGTTCAGGCGCTAGGTGGCGCGAAAAACCACTTAGTTGTGATGCCGGATGCGGATTTAGATCAGGCGGTAAACGCGATTATGGGCGCGGCATATGGTGCGGCAGGTGAACGTTGTATGGCAATTTCGGTTGCCGTAGCGGTGGGTGATGAGGTTGCAGATCGCTTAGTAGAAAAACTTAAACAGAAGGTTGAAGCGCTACGCGTTGGCCCAGGTCTTGGTGTAACACCTGAAAATGAAATGGGGCCTTTGGTCAGTGAGCCGCACAAAAATAAAGTGGTTGACTACATTCAGTCAGGTGTTGATCAAGGCGCGACACTGGTTGTTGATGGGCGCAACTTTGATGCAGGTTCTCCTGGCTACTTCGTCGGTGGTACGCTGTTTGACAACGTGACGGAAGATATGACCATCTATAAAGAAGAGATCTTTGGTCCCGTTCTTTCAGTAGTGCGAGCCGATGATTACCAGCATGCCGTTAATATGATTAACCAACATGAGTTTGGAAACGGGACAGCGATCTTTACTCGTGATGGCGATACGGCGAGAAACTTTACAGAACAGATTGAAATTGGCATGGTAGGTGTAAATGTTCCAATTCCAGTGCCAATGGCGTTCCATAGTTTTGGTGGCTGGAAGCGTTCAATCTTTGGACCACTCAACGTTCACGGCAATGATGGCGTACGTTTCTACACACGTATGAAGACTGTGACAGCACGTTGGCCTAGAGGTCAAAGGGATAGTGAATTTGTTATGCCAACCATGAAATAGGTGAACAATGAAGATAGGAATCATTACTTGTGGGCACGTAGCCCCACCGTTGTCAGACCTCCACGGTCAGTACTTCGATATGATTGCCGCTTCTCTCCATGAAGTGAACAATCAGTTTGAGTTTGTTGATTTTGATGCAACTCAGGGGGTGCTGCCGTGCCTTGACGAATGCCACGGTTTTATCATTACAGGTAGTGTTCACAATGCTTATGATGATGATGCTTGGATCCTTGGTCTCATGGAGTGGATTCGACGATGTGAGGCTGTTCGTCGACCATTAGTCGGTATCTGTTTTGGTCATCAGGTTATTGCTAGAGCACTCGGTGGCACCGTGATGAAGTCTGAAAAAGGCTGGGGACTGGGTAGTTACCCTGTCAATGTAAACGCGCAGAAGAAGTGGATGAACCTATCCATGGATAGCGTGCGTATGCTGGTCAGTCATCAGGACCAAGTGGTGATAGTTCCTAAAGGTGTTAAGGTCATCGCAGGTAATGATTTTTGTCCTAATTTTATGCTGGTGAAAGACAACCACATTTTTACTGTGCAAGGGCACCCTGAGTTTAGTAATGAGTTCACTGGCAAGCTGGTTGAAAAGCGTCGCGAAATCATTGGTACTAAAAAGGCTGATGAAGCTTTGTGTCAACTGGAACAACCACAAGATTCGGCACTGATTCTCCATTGGATTGATTCGTTCCTAACCATGGCGGAGCAAGCAGAGCGGACTCATAAGCTGCATAAAGTGCTATAAGTTTACGTCTTAGTCGTAACCTAAAAACCTATCAACTTTCGGAGTTGGTAGGTTTTTTTGTTTTACTGGCACTTTGTAGGTATTGGTTGCCCCAAGAAACTATTGGAAATGGTTGATTCTGAGCAGACTTATTGGGAATCTGCGCTCAGGTGCGGAGTGACACCTCAGTTCGATGAGATTCGTCGTTTTGGCAAGATGTGCACGAGCGTCAAAAGGGGTCTTAGCCGAAATGGGCTAATATAATTTACCTTCTCCCTTTAGAACTGCTCTGCTGTAAACTAACTTTAAGGTTAGTAAGGGCAAGATAGGGAGCATTCACAATGCGACGACTGGTGTGCGTTATTTTCGCGTATCTTGTGTTCTTTAGTGTGAGTTTCGCTGAAGACGATCTACGTGAAATATCTTTCTATACCGAATCCTACCCGCCAGCAAATTTCATAAAAGACGGCCAGGTAACGGGTTATTCGATCGACATTCTTTTGGCCGCAAGCGAACTGGTTGGAGAGCCGATAGAACTTAGTCAGGTGACGCTACAACCTTGGGCGCGCTCTTATCGGACGGTTTTAACGAACAAAGACTCAATCCTTTTCTCAACCACGCGCTCTGAACATCGAGAGAATCTTTTTAAGTGGGTTGGGCCAATTCTTGATATCAAAGTTGTGGTGCTAGCGCGCAAAGATTCAAATATAAAGATTAATTCGCCTATGGATATGGCCAATTACCGAATTGGTGTCATTCGTGATGATATCGGAGAACAGAGCCTGCTTTCACTTGGTATTCCTCGCAACTCAATGCAAGAAGCTTCCTACGTCACTGTGTTGGCGGAACAGTTGATGAAAAAGCGCATCGATCTGTTTGTCTATGCTGAGCGAGCGGCGTATTGGTGGACAAGGCAAGCCAAAGTTGACCCAGATCTGTTTGAACCTGTTTATGTCGTGAGTGAAGGTGAAGTCTATTTCGCAATTAACCGAGACACAGACGACGCGATCGTCGAAAAATTGCAAAAAGGGCTCGACATGCTTAAGGAGAAGGATGCGGCTGGACGTAGTCAATATCAAGATATTGTTGATAAATACTAGCTACGAGAAAAAGTAAAAAGGGCACCTGAATGATGCCCTTACTGCTTATACTTTTGCTTTCTTGACAAAATAGGGGTTATCAAACTTCTTCGCAGGGCCAATTTCAGAAACGACCAGTTTATTCCATAGCTGGACATCAAACTCACCTTTAGGGATTGAGGGATAAAGCGTTTCTACCTCTTCCATTGCAAAGCGAAGAAATTGCTTTTTCTTTATTTGATTGTACTTTCGTGCGACGCGGTTGTGTTTTGAAATCCACTCTTGCTTGAACGCGATGATACCAGGTTCTGCCTGCTCTAAAGGAACACGAGACAGATAAACTCGTTTGTAGGACACCTTTCTATCCAGCATGGTACGCATCGCCGTTTGAATATATTTCCCGTGATGCGTCACTGAAATATCATTATTGTCGAATAATTGAACGCTCCAGCCCGTTGGGAAAAAATCAGGTTTACGGTACTGCTTGTTCCGCACTTCGATTGCTTGGTGCATGACAATATCTGACGTGCCATTAAAGGTTTGTTGCCATTTTCCAATGCGGATCTGCACTGCTGTGGGCAATCGATAAATATTGGTAAATTTATCCTGTTCCATACTTTTATACACTAATTAGCGTCGATGATACAAAAAACAAGTAAAGTGAGGGGCGAGAGAGCCGCCTTGGGTTCAGCGCCGTAGGTTAACCGCCTTAGTGTAGTGAAAAGCGTGCTTTCCTGCTAGTGGCCTAGGTCAATATTTGGTTAGAGTGTGACGGCTTAGGCTAGCGTTGATAGCAACAAATGTTGCTTGCTAATTTTGTTTGCGGGCATGAATAACAAAAGCCCTTACCAACGGATAAGGGCTTAAGTGATGTTTAATCGTAGATAGTCGGGATTGGTTGGCGCTTATGCTGAGTTACCGTGTAGATATGAATTAGACGCTCAGTCACCTCTGGAGAGACAGGCTTTCCTTCGAGGAAATCATCGATTTGATCGTAAGTTAGGTTTAAAGCATCTTCGTCAGCTTTTTGAGGCGCAAGTTCTTCCAAGTCTGCCGTTGGAACTTTTTTCACTAGAAGTTCAGGGGCACCCAGTGTCTCAGCGACTTCTCGAACTTGACGCTTGCTTAGGCCGAATAGCGGAGCCATATCGCACGCGCCATCGCCAAACTTAGTGTAGAAACCGGTGATGTTTTCTGCTGAGTGATCCGTGCCGATAACCAAGCCACCTACGTAACCTGCGATTTCGTATTGTGCCACCATGCGAGCGCGAGCCTTGACATTCCCTTTGACAAAGTCAATTTTTGCTTTGTCTTGCGGTAGAAGCCCAGTGCCTTCAAGTGCGGTGTGGCTTGCAGCGTGTAATCCGTCAACACCTGATTTGATATTGACCGAAACAGAATGTGTCGGTTGGATAAACTGGAGAGCTAACTGAGCTTCGTCTTCATCTTTTTGCTCGCCGTAAGGTAAGCGAACGGCGATAAACTGATAGCCACCGTTGGATTCTTCGTTAAGCTGGTTAACAGCGATCTGAGCTAGACGACCGCAAGTCGTGGAGTCTACGCCACCACTAATGCCAAGAACGAGGGATTTACAACCCGCTTCTTGGAGCATTTTTTTGATAAAGTCGACGCGGCGGTTGATTTCAAAGTGAGGGTCGATTGACGGCAGAACGCGCATTTCATCGCGAATCAACTGTTCCATTATGTTTCCTTCCTGCAAGCAATGTAGTTTAAAATTTTGTGGTAATCCTGATAGCCTTAACAGGTCTATCTCAGCAAGACTTATCTCAACTGAAGTGGACGTGTTAAAGTCACCTTGCTATATCATACCTCAATCAAAGAATTAGAAAACTGTGATCACAGTTTTCGCCACAGAGTGAAGAACAAAATGAGCAAAATTGCAGTATTTGGAAGTGCTTTTAATCCGCCTAGTTTAGGGCACAAAAGTGTTATTGAGTCATTAGGCCACTTTGACAAGGTTTTGCTGTTGCCAAGTATTGCTCATGCTTGGGGAAAACAGATGCTGGATTATTCAGTCAGATGTGAGCTGGTGGGTTTATTTATAGAGGATTTGTCGGTCTCTAACGTTGAGTGTTCGACAATCGAAGAAACATTATATAAACCGGATGCCAGCGTTACGACCTTCGCTGTACTTGAAGCGCTACAAGCTCAGTATCCGGACAGTCAACTGACCTTTGTTATGGGGCCTGATAACCTGTTCAACTTCGCCAAATTCTATAATGCGCAAGAGATAGTAACTCGTTGGTCGTTACTGAGTTGCCCAGAAACCGTCCAAGTAAGAAGTACAGATATTCGTCAGGCTCTGAGTGAAAAACGGGATATTTCTAACCTGACGACTGAAAAAGTGTGTCGCAGATTAGCCGAAATGGAGTATTATTAAACGGGCTGTCGTGCGATATATAAGAGGTGTGAATGTCAAAGCTCGGACTTATAGCGTTGACGTTATTTTCGTCATCTGCATTGGCTGGATGCGAGATCTACTCCTCGACTCAATCAGTCATGTTTGGCAAAACACAGAGGCTTTGTGTCTCTTTGTTACAAGGTATTGAATATACGACAAAATCGCTTGATTCATTCAATGATCTAACCACCAGTGATAACCAAGATTACAGTGAATATTGGGCGGATTGGAGTATGAGTGAAGAGGTTAACCCGATCTTGAGCCGCAGTTTGGCCTCTAACTACGTCGGTATCGGAGTATGGGTACCCAGTGAACTCGAGCAACAGTTAGAGTCTATGAGTGCCGAAGAGTGGCTAAAAAGTCACGGATTGTTACTGAGCTTTGGATTTGGTGACATGAATTCAGGTAAACCAAGAATGAGGCTCGATTATCGCTGGCACGAAAAATACGATGGCGATGTCGTTATGCAAGTCGAGTTGCCCTTCTAACACCGACAACACTTCACCGCCAACATTACTAGCCGTTTGACACTTGCTGCTGTTCGCTACGTTCAAAGTTTTTGCTAACCAGTACCTCTGGTGTTTCAGGACGCGAAAAATAGTATCCTTGAATGAGCGGACACCCCATCGCCGTCAACTTGTCCAACGCTTCTTGATCTTCTACCCCTTCAGCCACGAGCGATACGCCAAGCTGGTTAGCAAGCTGAACGATCAACCACACAACCCGTTCCGCAGTCTCGTTAGTTAGCATGTTCTTGATGAAGGTCGCGTCAATTTTGATGCAGTCGATAGGATAACTGTGAATATAGTTAAGGCTCGAATAGCCAGTGCCGAAATCATCTAACGCGACCTTAAACCCGAGTACACGCAGCTTATTGAGGATCTCTTTCACTTCTTCCGTCTGTGAGAGCAGCACGGTTTCAGTTAGCTCAATCGTAAAATCTTGTGGCGCAAAGTCATACTTACGAATGGTTGTAAGTATGTGCTGAAGATAACGAGTCGAGTTGTTGAGCTCATGCGCTGAACAGTTAATCCCCAACTTGACGTTATGGCCTAATCCCTGTTCCAGCTTTTGTTTTGCTTGGCATGCCAGTTCGACTATTCGCTCACCAAGTTCCACAATTAATCCTGACTGTTCGGCTGCTTCAATAAACTCGATCGGATATATTGGGCCGAGTGTTTTACTTTGCCAACGAGCCAGAATTTCAAAGTAGTCCCATTGGCTACTGCGCAAATCGACTATCGGTTGAGCGACAACATAGATCTCGCTCTGGCTGAGGCATTTTATCTCCAGTTCTTGACGAAGGGCATCGATCACTAAAGCGCGGCGATAATATTGAGCGCTCAAATGAGTATCGTAGCATTGAATATGGGTATGACGAGATTGTTTACAGTCTTTCAGAGCCAAGCTTGCATTAAGGATTATCTGATCTGAGCTAATGTTGTGCCCGTTGTTTCTTGCCAGACCGATACTGACACTGAACTTGATGTTGTGCGCTGGATCTTTGTAGCCTTTCTCTAAATTTTCAATCAGAGCGTAACACAGTTCGAAAGGATCACCGGACAGCGTGATAAAAGCAAATTCATCACCGGAAATACGAAATGCGAGTTGCTTGTCTTTGATGGTTTCTTTGATGGTATTGGCAACAAATTTAATTATCTGATCACCAATATAGTTACCATACAAGTCATTGATTGATTTGAAATTATCAATATCAATATAGGCTAGAGTAAAAGGTTCATTTTGCAGTTCATTTAGTCGTTCTAGTTTATCCGACAGAAAGCTACGGTTGAGAAGCCCAGTAAGATTGTCATGGGACACTTCGTAGCTCAGTTGCTCGACCAGTGTATCTGAACGAGCTGACAGCCATTTCGATCTCAAGCTATGAGCGATAAGGTTGCCAAACAGCTTATGGTAATAAATGAGTTCATCACACTGGTTGCTATCTAGCGCGGTTGTGTAGGTGGACAGCAAAACACCCAGCACTTCACCGTTATGCGTCTTGAGCGGTACGGCAATGTAAGCCTCTATGCCGTGTTCAATAATGTACTGCTCTTGAGGATTTGCTTCATGGGCGTTGCTTGCACATACGATGGAATCCTGCTCGGTTTTGGTGATTAAGGTACAGGTCGCTCGTGTCAGAGGTGAGGTGTAGTTCTCACGTAGTAACCGCTGATCACTTGAAGAAGCGAGCAAAGTGGGCTTTGAGGTAAATGGGTCTAGCTCGATCACACATGTACACAATGATGATGAGATACGACTCAGCTCAGACGTGGTTTTGTTGAGCAGATCTATCCCATCTAAACGTAACGTGGCATTGAGAGTCTCAACGCTCAGCGGAGCATGTTGATATATTGTCCTAACCATAACGTAGTAACTCACTCTTATTGTGAACTTTGTCACTTATTTATTGATCGGGGTTACAAACTAAATATGGTATGAGATGCATACTATTGCAAATGAATAATCCAAATGACGTGCGTTTGGAGCTAACTTATTGACCTTTAGATAATCTTTCTTTCAAATAATCGAGAAACAGCTTAGTTCTTGTGTGCTGATAGTCCAGTTTCGGATAGTAAGCATAGACAGTTGCCTCATCAGCAGTGATGTCTGGAAGAATCCGCTATATTATCATTTGATAGTGGCCAATTTAAACTGATTTGAACCCACCCAAGCCGATGTTCAACTCTTAGTGACACTTTTCCTACTCGGTTTTGGGGCTTCTCAACTGTTTTACGGACCACTGTCGGATGCTATTGGGCGACGACCTGTTTTTATCATGGGTCAAGGCGTATATCTGGTTGGTACTGCGATATGTCTGACTTTCTCTCATCATCTCCATTTGCTCATATTGGGAAGGTTGTTGCAAGGTTTAGGTGCCGGAAGTGCATCTGTGTTAGGTCGGAGTGTATTAAGAAATAGCTACGAAGGTGCACAGCTTACCAAAGCGTTGTCCTATATTTCCATTACGGCTTCTATTATGCCTATTATTGGGCCATTTACTCTTTGCGGTGGCAATGGGAGCGGTGTTGATCGCGTCGAGAAAAGTGCCGTTAGTTCAGCAAGAGTTTGCTTGATAGATACTTGGGTATACAATGCCGGCAAACTCCTATCCAGAGAAGATGATCATGGAACACAAAGAATTTGAAGTATTGGTAAAAGCACTGTGTGAAAAAGAGACGCTACCGCAAGCATTAGAAATGCTAAAAGCTTGTGATGATAGTGAAGTCGCAGAAGCTGCGGAATCATTGACAGGTCAGTTTGCTCTAGCTGAGGTGGAAGGTGCTAAGCGAATTTACCATGTAACAGTGCAAACCAACGAGCAGGGTGAAGAACAAGAGTTTGTTGAGCACGTGATGGATGAAGGTGATGATGTTATCCGTTTTGTGGCGTGGTTCTTTGACATTATGTTTGATGTGAAACGTAAAGACACGTACCTAATGGCGGGTAAAACATACCAACAGCCAAAGCGTTCTTAACTAAGACTTTAATGTGATCTAGGTCTTGTTTTTATTTTGTTTGTGATTAAAATCACACTCTTTATAACTGAGGAGAGACTCATGAATCACGAATTAGGCAACGCATATCTAGGTCAGATGATCGCAAAGCAAGCCATGCACGATGCACTTTATGGCAAGCCTAAAGCGAAGAAAACGTCATTCATCAAACGCATGATGAAAAAGATGGCCAAATAATCGCTGGCGTGAAATGGATTTTACAGTGGGTGAGGGGAGCGAGAGCTTTCTTCTCACTGACTAACACAAAGCCCTACCTTACTAGGTAGGGCTTTGTTGTAGATAACGAATATTATAAGGCGATGACGTTGTCAGGTACAGTATGGAGCCCTTTTTCTTCTAACCACGCTCCTAAGTTGTCTGAGCCACCGATGTAGTTGCCTTCAAGCCAGATTTGAGGCACGGTAACCGGCGTTTTTTCGCCGATAATCGCTTTGACTTCGGGGATCATTCGGTAGAGTGCTGCGCTGTCTTTTACCACGTCGAAATAGTGGTAATCGATGCCTGCATCCTCAAGCATTTTCTTAGCTTTCACACAGTAAGGACAGGTCGCTTTGCCATAAACGATATTGCCTTTAAGGGTATCTCGCTTAGTCCATTCCTGAATTACGGATTGAATCAAAACACCTCGATTCAAAGCTTCGCCTTGGCTGACCACCTTACCTTCCACCATTAAAATGGGTGCGTGCCATGCCCCAACTTTGAGCGGTTCCCACCAGTGCGATAACCAATCTTTAATCTCAAGTGTTACTGGTACACCTGCCAACTCATTCTCAAACGTGTCGGTAAGAATATCTTTCGTCAAGGTGCATTCACCACAGGGGATGTTGACCTTAAATGGCCCCCAGCTACCCGCCCAGCGATAGAGTGTCAATTTGATTGGTTCTGTCATAAAGGTGTCTCTCATTTATTCCTATGACTGATAAGAACGGCCAAGTTCGACATTTCTTTCAGCGAGCTGATTTTTTGGTTTCCCAACGAGTAATAAACGCGACCGATGCAATGATAATGGCTGCACCAAGCCAAAGTCGGCCCGGTGGCACCCAACTGAACACTAGCCATCCCGCCAAGACGTTGAGCGGCAACTTAGCATGATCAAACGGCTGAACAAACGAGGCATCGGCAACCGAATACGCTTTAACAATAGCCCATTGAGCAAGAGCAGTCATTGCACCTGCGGCGATTAAAACCAGCCAGATCGTGCCACCAACGGGCGTTTGCCAGTCTGGAAGCGCGAGCAAAATGTTGAATGGAGTAATCAGGACTAGTAAGTAGACCACCATAGTAGAAGGTGAGTCGTCAGAAGAGAGCTTTTTCACCATTAGTGAGTAGCACGCCCAGAAGAGGGCGGCACCAACAGGCAGCAGTGTTGCCCAACTGAAATCATCGGCCCAAGGCTCCAGAATGATCATGGCACCAACAAAGCCAGTTAACGTCGCTCCCCATCGAGCAACGCCAACCTTTTCTTTCAAAAATAAGCCTGAACCAACGGTTGCAAAAAGAGGTGAGGTCATCAACAGTGCGATGCCTTGCCAAATAGGCACAGGATAGGCTAATGCCCACAGCCATAGCTGGATACCAATCACCGACAAAAACACACGGAAGATATGCATCCCAAGATTCTGGGTTCGCAGCGACTGACGAATGCCTAGCGTTTTAAGATAAGGGAGAATAACAACCAAAGCGATGGCGTATTGAATCAACGCAACGGTGGTAGAAGAGAGACCAAAATTAATACTGGCAATCTGAGCTAAGCTGTTGACGATAGCAAACGCTAGGCCTGCTGTTAGCATCCAGCTTGCCCCTTGAATAGGGTGGTGGTTGTGGGTGGTCATGATATAACTATCTGAAAAATTGATAGGCTGAATCATACGACTTTCTAAGCGTAAGATCATCTGCGGAATGCGTATGATGGTGCAAGTTCATCGATGTTTCAGCCCGTTTTGATGTCGTTACGATTTCTTGTTTAGCGTATAGACGGAAAAGACCACCAGCACCAGACCAATCGCATGCCAAGGGGTAAAGAGTTCATCGAGAACGACAACCGCGAGGCCTGCGGTAACGGCAGGGCCAATGTTGCTGGTCAGGCTTAAGCTTGTTGGCGTTAAACGTGCCATGGCCGCGGCAATCAAATAAGACGGTAGCACGGTACAGAATATACCGAGAATAATACCTGTTGTGATGAGCTCTTGTGACCATTGGGTCACTTCACTACCACTCAACAGCAGGTGGAGAATAATGGCAAGCCCTGCGCAACCCATACCGATACTGGTAAAGAGAGAACTTCCTAGCTGAGTAATAAGAGGCTTACTCCATACTAGGTAGAAGGCGAATACCAGTGCCGAACTAATCGCAAGCGCGCTCCCCAGTACGACGGAATGACCCACCGTACTGAAATCATGGACAACAATAACACTGATCCCTGCGTAGCCAGTTACAGCAGAAAGAACAACATTACGATGTGGCTTCTGCCCATATAGACACCAGCTAATTAGAACGACAAAAGTAGGGAAAAGAAAGATAAGCAATCGTTCTAATTGCGCAGAAATAAATTCAAGTGACGAGATATCTAGAAAGCTCGCTAGGTAGTAGCCCATCACGCCAATTAACGCGGCTTTGGCTCCGTGTTGTTTTACTTTTATCCGATTTCCAGCACTGCGACATAAGAGCACCAGCGTAACCAGATAGAGAGGCAGAGAGCTGAATGCACGGAGCGACATGATTGACGTCGCATCGCCGCCATATTGGTAGGCAATTTTGATCAGGATGGGTTTGATAGAAAATAGTATACATCCGGCGAGCGCCAACAGAATTCCGCTCTGAGATAGAGAGTCGGGGACGGTAGTTTGCGTTTGTTCAGTCATGTTGCTCGTATCCTTGCTGAGTGATTTTAGGGCTACGAGAAAGTGGAGTTCTGGCTACGTTTCTCGCAGCCAGATATAGTGATACCTACCGGCTACTGGCATTAGGGAGAAGAAGCCAAAGGTAAGTAAACACGAATTTCATAATCGATCCTTAGTGGTGATTATTTAGACTATCTAGGTTGATTACAGAATGCAAACTTTTATCACTGAGTCACGGCACGTTGCTCTAACTGATTGAGTACTTTATGGAACATCATCCATGCACAGATGCCAGCGAGAATATTGCCACCAAAGGCTCCCCAGAAAAGTCCTTCGATCCCTCCGAGTTGCGCTCCGAGCCACAAACACGGTAGGAAAAAGGCAAATAACCTAAGCGCAGAAATCGTCAACGCGGTGTAAGAACGACCAAGGGCGTTGGAGATGGACACCATCAGCATACAGATCCCTAAAGGACCAAGACTAAAGGGAACGATCATTAGGTGGTAATTAAGAATGCTCTCTACTGCGGAGTCGCTGGTCATCAGTTGTGCTAAAAACAGCGATGCGAATAGCGTGATGACAGCGATAAGCAATTGGAAACTGATAACAAACTTAGATGCAATAGCAACCAGTTTGCGAATGTCGGCGAGATTGTTGGCTCCCAGCAACTTGCCGACCATAGGGGGCATAGACATGGTGAGCGCCAAGACCGAAACGATGGCAAAGAACTCAAAGCGTGAACCTAACGCCCAAGCAGCGACCGCTGCTGTACCATAGCTTGCAAGTAGCTTGGTTGCGAGCATCGATGAGAGAGGTGGAAGCAGTTGACTGATCATCGCAGGCCCCATGATGTGGCCGATTGAGCGAACACTTTTAGCAACATCGAGATCTCTCCAGTCGAAGCTCAGCCACTGTTTAGCGGCAACTTTTGGTGCGACGACCACTAGACCGATACCAAATGCCACAATGGTTGCGATAGCCGCACCATCAATACCGAGATCTAACGTAAAGATGAAAATTGGATCTAGGATCAGGTTGAGCAAACTGGTGACCATCATCATGGTGCCTGGGAGCATGGTGTTTCCGTTGGCTCGGCAAAGACTGTAGAAGAAGTAGAGTACTGCACCCGTCCAAGAGCTTACCAACCAGTAGATCCAATAGCTATCAATGATAGGTAATACACTTTCAGGGGCACTGAGTAACGCTAAAATGGGCTCTCGGAGTAGATAGATCATCACTGAAAACACGGCGACACCAACACTACCGATGACGATGACTAATCCACCAAGTTGTTTGGCGTATTTTGGCTGGCTAGCGCCAATTGCTTTGGCGATAACGGCAGTGGTTGCGATACCTAGACCAACTTGAATACCAATAATGACCATTTGCAGTGGAAGTGTGAAACCTTGCGCCGCCAGTGGCAGAATACCGAGCTGACCGATGAACGCACTGTCTACTAGCTGAAAGCTCATAATCGACAGCACACCGAACAGCATTGGCCACGTCATTTTAAATAGCTGTTGCCCAAGAGAAGGGGATGAATCAAGAGTTTTTGCAGTCATAGCCAAGCCGTTGTGTTAGGTTTTTATAACGAATCTAAAGATAAACCGAGGCGATAGACCTCGGTTTGATTTGTTGTTTTTAATACATCGTTACTTACCAGACAAAATTCAAGGGTAAGTGTGATTTATTTCACTTTGTTGCTATCGTTCAATTGCGTGTTGTTTCGTTTGATTGAGACAAGACAGACTCGAGTTCGTCAAGATGCTCTACGATCAGTGAAGCGTGTGCGCCAAATGGAGACGTTTTGCCGTGAGTGACAAGACACGAAGGCATATCAGCATTGTAGGCCGCCTGAAGATCGTAGAGATAATCACCCACATAGAGAATTTCATGGCGTTCAAGTTGCCATTCATCGGCTAAAGCGATCAGTGACTCTGGGTTCGGTTTGGGCGGAAAGTGTTCGCGGGTGATCAGCCGAGAGATATTGAGCTGGTTATGCTTGATTTTGATTTGAGCGGCCTGAGCACAATTTCGAGTAATGATAGCGGTATAAAGTTGATTGCTGTGAATGAATTCGATGAGGGACTGACTGCCAGGCATTGGCTGTGATTGCTGCGCGTCTTCAAGCTCATGTTGCAGGATGAGTGCGTGCGCATTGGCGTAAGCGTTGGCACATTCAAGTTGATCAACATAAGAGAGCAAGTCGGTATCTGAAGGACAACCAATTTGCTCTCTTAACCAGAAGAAATCCATGTCTGAGCTTACCAAGGTATTATCTAAATCAAACACAATGGCTTTGATATGCCGAATGTTCAATGGTTTGCATGACATGGAACCTTCCTTATTTACGCGAACTCTTTCTCTAAGTAAGCAACGATATCTGATGATTCATACATCCATTGTACGTCACCATCTTTTTCAATTCTTAGGCAAGGAACTTTCACTTTTCCGCCCCCTGCTTCTAATTCTGCGCGGTGTGTTTGATCATTCTTTGCATCACGTAATTCAAACTTAACGGATTGACGCTTCATCGCTCGACGTACTTTGACACAAAACGGACACGCTTCGAATTGGTATAGAGCCAATGATTGAGCTTTCTGATCGACCGCTTGCTGTTGTTCAGCATCACGCTTTATGCCTTTTGGTGAAAAAACAAAGTTGAGCAGCAGGATCACACGTCCTAAAAACCAGCGGATAAACTTCATAACAATCCTATTTGATGAACATTATATTATTGGCAGATGACTTTTTCGTTGCGTATTGTAACTGAGATGTAATCAATGTTGAATCTTAAACTCAGCCAATGTTCACCTGATGTTTTTTGGTGACTTCGATACCTAGCCGTTTGGCAAGACGCGTTAAGTTGGCACGATCTGTCTTCAACTGACGTGCGGCTTTTGCCCAATTAAAATCAGCTTGAGTCAAGGCTGTGATAATCATGTGACGCTGATATTCTTCCGTTGACTCTCTTAGACCACGTGATAGCTCGAACTCTGGTGCTAGATGAGCCTCATTGATCTGAGTAAGGGCATTGCTCTCTTGCGTCGATTGCAGTTGGCCTATGTCTTCAACTGAAACGGTAATCAGTTTCCCTCCTTGACCGCGAGCTCTCGCTTTTAGTGCGGCTCGGTTAATGACATGCTCCAATTCGCGGACATTACCCGGCCAGTTGTAGCGAGACAATAGGAGTTGAGCATCTTTGCCCAACTTAATCTGCACAATCCCCAGTTTGCGTCTAGCCTGCTCAAGGAAGTTACCAGCGAGCAGTACGATATCACCGTTGCGTTCACGAAGGGCGGGAACCGTGATTGGGTAGACACTGAGTCGATGGTAGAGATCAGAACGGAAGTGGCCTGCAGAGACTTCTTCTTTTAGATCTCGGTTGGTCGCGGCGAGCACACGCACATCAATGTTCTCGACGTTGTCTTGTCCTACGGGCTGAATCTCATTATTTTGCAGAGCTCGAAGGATCTTGCTTTGCGCTGCAAGAGGAAGCTCACCAATCTCATCGAGAAATAGGGTGCCACCATCCGCTAACGCAAATTTTCCCAAACGTGATTTATCTGCGCCGGTAAAGGCGCCTTTCACGTGACCGAAGAGTTCGCTCTCGACAAGATTCTCAGGAATCGCAGCGCAGTTGACATAAACAAGAGGTTGTTTTCTGCGTGGTGACAAGTGGTGCAAACTGCGTGCAACCAGCTCTTTACCGACCCCCGTTTCCCCGTGGATCAGAATATTAAAGTTGGAAGGGGCCACCACCTCAATATCAGCCTTGAGGGCTTGCATTGCCTGACTGTCACCAATGATTTCTCCACCATCACGTTCCCATGCTTCTTCGTTCAGTTCCTCAAATCTTTGTTGAGTCTGTTTCGCTTGTTGTTCTAGTTGGCTAACGGTAAGAGCGACCTTGAGTGTTGAAGCCGCGATAGCCGAGAGGGCATCGAGACTGCGTTTAGGAAACTGCTCGAAGACCCCTGGCTTTAGGCTATCAAGTGTAAGCACACCAAGGAGTTTGTCTGCATAGATAAGCGGTAGCCCCATACATGAGTGCATGGGCAGATCCCCATCATAGTCGAGTAGCAAATTATCAAAGGGATCGGGAAGATTGCTATTCGCATCAAACCTAACTGCGGTTTTCGACTCACAAATCAGCGCAAAACGAGGATGTTCGTCTATCTTAAAACGACGCCCTAGCGTGTCACGGGTCAACCCTTGCATCGCCAACGGGATAAGAGTATCTCCTTGTAATGAGAGCAGGGCGACACAGTCGCATTGGATGGCTTTACGAATAGCGTCGAGTAGATTATTGAATCGATCTTGGTCGTTATCACCGCGAGCGAGACCAATGGTCATGTCGATAAGGGTAGAAACAGAGATATCTTGCATAATAGCTAAAGGTAGAAACAGTTGAGCATCACATGATGTTGAATTAACCATATTGGTCGAGTTATTACAATATCAATGTGTCAAATTGACATTTTACAGGTGTGTTTATTTGACATGATATTGGTGATTAAAACGCGCTAAACCAAGTGTTTAGATACATTTTTGAAGTTGGCATTCTTCCTGCTATATCTGCTACGAATAAAATTAAAATAATGAGGAGAAAACTCGAATGCTCAACAATCAGCACATTGAAGTCGTAAAGAGTACAATTCCACTACTCGAATCAGCGGGTCCTGCATTGACCCAACATTTCTATCAAAGAATGTTTACTCACAACCCAGAACTGAAAGACATCTTCAATATGACCCACCAAAAAACCAGTCGTCAGGGCGTCGCCCTATTTGAAGCTGTGGCGGCGTACGCGAAGAATATTGATAATCTGCAAGTACTGACTTCTGCTGTCGAGCGCATTGCTCACAAACACACTAGTTTTAACATTCAAGCTGAACACTATCAGATTGTTGGCCATCACTTAATCGAAACACTACGTGAACTGGCCAGTGATGCCTTTACCCCTGAAGTTGAAGAAGCATGGACAGCGGCGTACCTGTTTTTGGCTCAGGTCTTTATCGATCGTGAAGGCGAACTTTATCTGCAACGCAAGCAGGCCGTTGGTGGTTGGGCTAACTCACGCAACTTCGTGGTTAAATCTAAGCAGCCGGAATCACAGTTTGTGACTAGTTTTGTTTTAGTACCGCAGGATGGTGGGGATGTTCTAACCTACCAACCAGGTCAATATGTGGGTATTGAATTAAAGCCTACGGAGGGCGAATACAACGAGATTCGCCAGTATTCACTGTCGCAAAAGCCGAACGGCGTTGACTACCGTATTTCTGTTAAAAGAGAAGTGGGTGAGCATAAAGGTTTGGTATCAAACTACCTACATGATGAAGTACATGAAGGGGATGTGGTTCGCCTTTACCCACCAGCAGGTGATTTCTTCTACCAAGAGAAACAGCAACCAGTGGTGCTGATTTCCGCGGGTGTTGGTGCAACACCAATTCAGTCGATGATGCAGACATTAGCTGCGCAGAATAAGCAAGATGTCAGCGTGCTCTATGCGTGCAACACTGAACAGCAGCATACTTTCAAGGCGGATACGGAACGAGCTGTGAAAGATAACAACTGGAAGTCATTCACTTGGTATCTTGAAGAGGCCAATGCCGAGTTTCAAGGGGAGCTCAACGTAAGCCTGATTGCCGATCAACTACCTTTAGACAGTGCCGATTTTTATCTTTGTGGCCCTATCGGTTTTATGGAATCGGTAGTGCGTCAACTAGAGTCTCTTGGTGTAGACCGAGATCGAATCCACTATGAGGTATTTGGCCCTCATACTTACCTATAAAAAAATGGCCCTCGATGAGGGCCATTTTTTTATGAAGTCGAGTTGCCGAAGATGCGACGCAGCCAATCTATCAGGCCTGGTTTCGCTTGAGTATTCTCAGCGGCGCGTTGCTTGCCGTGGTAGTAGCTTTCGAGAAACTGAGTGCGCAGATATTGAGGGTCTTGCTTGTTGAGCGTCGCGATCAAGTGAGCCGTATTGCCGGCATGATCATTGGCCAAACTGAAGTCCATCTTCAAATAGCCTTGAAGATAGAGCCACAGATGGGTAACGAGAATAAGTTGCTTGATGCCTTGCTGCTCAAATTTATCGGCGTGCTCCTGTCCGAGATTTGATACCAATACATCCTGCATTGCCTGAATCGATGCAATTTGTGATTCGAGGGCTGAACTCTCTTCCATATGGGCTTTAGTGAGAACACCCAGCAGCCCATGTGTGGCGGGCTTATCTGGATTGCGTCTCCTTGCTTTAGCAAACAGTGACGCGTGGCGGCTGCAAAACTGCTCCCATGCTGAACAAGGTAGCGTGATTGCTGGGATAGAGTCGGCGTCAATGGCTTTAAGCGACAGCTCAAGTTCAGTCATTTGACTGCAAGCTCTTCAATGAGATTTCAAATGAGCCTTTGTCACAATCAACAAACAGGCTTTCACCAGTAATCATGACTGACAGATCCATACTGCGTTCAACAATTTCTGATAATGCTTCAATACCATCCCAATCAAACTGATAGATATTGGCGTTGTATTGATGTGCCTTGTTCTTAGTTTGTTCCCACCAAACATTAGATTTGCTGTTAAATGAAAACACATCAACGTTAGTGGCTAAGCGACACGCCTTTTTGATTCTGTCGAGCGAAGGCTCTCCAATATCAACCCAAAGCTGTATTTGGTCGTCTAAAGATTTGACCCACAGGTCTGGTTCTTCAGTGGTCGACAAGCCTTTGGTCAACGCTAAATCTGGCTGCCATTTAATACAGAAGGCCAGAATTCGCGCCATCATTCTCGGAACGGTTTCTGACGGATGCTGAGCAACGGTAAGTTGCGTCGAGTCATACAGGTCACGGTTGGTATCTGAAAGTGAAATACGGAATTTGTAGATAGTCGGTTTAAGAGCCATGTATTTTCAAGGGTTCCAAATGATTGAAGTGTACTATAGGAGTACCGCTGAGGCTTTTCTTATAGTAAAACGTTAATGGAATTCACTATACAGCAGTCCCCAAGAAAACGGGAGCATAACCGATTGTTTATTAATTCAATTACACAGGTGGAATTCGGGACTCATTCACATGGCGTGAATGCAGGTCTGTTTTATCCGTAGTCACTGTCTCCTTGGCGCATCTTATAAATTTTGCCTCTGCTTTCGAGTGGCACTGACCATCCACGTAAATAGTGCTCTCTAACAGATACAATCCACGTCGATGTTTTATGCATATCGCTTCAACTCGAAGCAATGTGTTGAGAGGAATGGGCTGTATAAAGCGCACATCAAGTTGTGCTGTCATAGCACAGACATGCTGAGAGAATAAGCAGTGAGTCATGGCGGTATCATGTAAAGCGCTAATGGCACCGCCTTGCATTACCCCTTGGTAGCCTTGAGCAGCTTCTGTTGCTACAATTTCGCCCTGTACACCACCGTTTGGCATCGCGATAAAGTGAATCTTGGTATGGTGGTTGAAAAAAGGCTGGCAACATATAGCGCACTGTTGATGATTTTTGGGTTTGTGAATAGTCATAAAATACCGCAAAGTTAGAGAGCAACATTGAGCCCATAAAACGTAAAGGGGAACAAAGTGGCGAGGCCAAAAATAAAGCGAAACATATGTGGCAGAGCAAGTTACGAATGCTTTAAACCCAATGGGGTGCCGCTTTCTCAGCTCGAAAAAATCGAGTTATTTGAGGATGAACTCGAAGCGTTGCGTCTAGCTGATTTGGATGGTTTAAGCCAATTGGAAGCGGCAACGATCATGAAGGTATCAAGACAAACTTTTGCCAATATTGTTAAGCGTGCACGTAGTAAAGTAGCGCAGAGCTTAGTGCATGGTCATGCGTTGATATTGGCTAGTGAACAATAGCTCCTACTTAGTTCGGCTCTTCAATTTGGTATAATTTGCGAGAATGTTGAGCGCAGATTTCTACGCAGTTGCATTCTCTTTCTATCTCTATAGTGGCAAGACCGCCACAGCTCCCCTGTATCGGATGGCGTTTTAATACGACTCCTATCGCCATCATGCCAACCACAGTTATAAAAACAGCAAAGCTAATCAAATAGGTCATAGCTACTACTCTGCGTGAGTGGTGCATTTAAACACCTTAGCAAGATGGCTCATCGCCTTAGGTGACAACTTGCTGGCCCTCGCTTGTTTGTTCGCTGATATAGAGTGAGTAGGGCAATCTCCTGAGCAAGTTGCGTTGTGCTTTTTGACTGAAGGGCGCGCAAAATTAATGTCGGTAATGGGCTTCAACACGTTGGTATCAAACCGTTCAAGGTCGAACTGGCGCGGTGCAGCTAGCACAGTGACATGCATTTTAAATAGAGTGTTAAGCATATTGGTTCCAATAGAGCGAACGATGACAGCGTCGATATTGTTCTCCTGTACAACACTTTGCCAATATTTTTTACGCTCACAACACGCTGAAGAAGGGGGTAAGTCAAGCACGCGCTTGGTTTGTTCCTTGCTATCCCAAAGCATGATCTGAGGGGCTTTAGATAAGTGATTGTGAACAGACGCTCCGTGGTATGGGATGGCGAATAACATAGTAAACTCCTTATCTTGTGACAGAGACACTATAGTATTAGTTTTTGGCATATGCCAAAAACTAATAATGAGAAATTAAGATCCACTGAGTGGTGTTGTGAGGAAGAATTGTGTCTCTCAGGCAGGGTGAGATAGGAGGTGCGTTAGAAGAGTTTAGCGCTAGGGAAGTTCAATGGTATGGGCATATTTAGGGTATAAAAATAGCCAGCTTGAAGCTGGCTATCGAAAAACTGTGGTACTTAACAATTAAAGTACTTTGATGTTCTCAGCTTGAGGACCTTTTTGGCCTTGAGATACTACGAACTCAACTTTTTGGCCTTCTACTAGAGTACGGAAACCGTCGCCAGTGATTGCAGAGAAGTGTGCAAAAACGTCTGGACCGTTTTCTTGTTGAATGAAACCGAAACCTTTAGTTTCGTTGAACCATTTAACTGTACCAGTAACAGTGTTAGACATAATGTATATCCTTGATAAATCTTGTAAAAGCCATACGGCACCGATAGCGTGGAAAAGGAGATTGCTAATGCGTACGACGTTACGGTAGATATTCATACATCCAACGAAACGGCGAAAGTAAACAAGAACCGTTTTCTAGCTGGCATCCAGTCTAAAGAGAAGTGCAACTAAGTCAATAAAAATCAGGGGATTTGCACGCCATAAATAGGGGTTTTCATTGGAAAATTTGCGCTAGGTATAATTTCGAAAATAATACTGATTAGCGCATAAATAGTGTAACATTCGAAGGCTTGGTTGATTGTTCTACTTAACGATAAAAATGTGAGTAGAAACAGCGCAGAAACCAGCTGTATGTAAACTATCATTCAGAGGAATGGATTATGAAAAAGTTAAGTGACTCAAGCCATGAGTTCACGGATCTCGACACAGAATTAGAGGTCGGTCGAGGTCAGATAAAAGATAACGCCCTTAAAGCCGTTGTGACCAGTAAGCTGTTTCGAGCAAGAGTAGAAAAAGCGAAAAAAGGCAAAGGAAGTTTCAGAAGAAACATGAAACACAAGGGGAAAGAGCCCTATTCAAAAGCCGCTTAGTTAGCGACGTTTGAATAGGGCTTTTTGCTGAATCAATGGATGTTAGCGTTCAATTCTTGGCGAATAAATCGAGTACGCTGTGACTTGCCCTGCGACGATAGCAGAGAACATAAACAAGGCTGAGAGCCCAATACTAGGGATCGGTAAAATTGATTGCTCAAATACTGATTGGCTCGCACTGATCAGTACTCGGCTACCCGGAACCAAAATAATGATGCCTTGAACAATATAGATAGACCCCGTCAGGTCCATTTTTTTTGCAACCCAAGTGCCGTATAGCGTGATTAAGACGGTTGTTACCCAAGTGCCGACGACCCACCCACTGTCAAAACCAAGATAAAATGGTCCCCACATGCCCAATGCGGCAACGGGTAAACCTAATAAGATATCGGTAGGACGCGCATTAAATATGATGCTCAGTGAAATGGAAATCAGAAATAGTCCAAAGATATGCATCCAGAATGGCACTTCGTTGACGTATTTTATGCTTTCCGCTTGCCCCCATATCGCCTCGCCAATATTTAGCCCCATAACGATGCCGACAAACAGCTTTATTAGCGTCAACGCACTCTGGCCAAGTAAACTGGTACCGGATACTAAATCATTGAATGCAAGGCACTCTAGCGAGTTCGCAATCGATAAGCCGGGCACGAATAGAACTATTGCAGCAATACATAGAGCCCAGATAGGGATTGCAAAGCCAGTGCTGGCGAAGAAAGCAACCAGAATCCCCGTGAGCAAGGCGGCAATAAATTCTACGGCGATGGAGCGACGAGCTTTACACACCTGCTGCGTTAGCCAAACTACAAACCCCAAAAATACGGAGAACACTATCGCTTCCATGGTACTGCCCACTAGCATCAGATAGGCTGGGGGAATAGCCATATTGGCTAATGCGATTACCCATTTCGGGTATCCGACAGGCTCAGGAACCGGTTCGCTGCTGGGTTGATTGATGCGGATAATGGTATTAGCCAACAGACTGAGATTAATTGATGCAGGCTGGTGGCGTTTCATTACAACAGCATTGTTGTCTTCAGGAAACTGATAGTTAACGGTCGTCGGCGTCGCTTGAATCATCAGATCTACGCCGTGTTTACGTGCATAAAATTGAGTGTACTTTTCAAGTTTGTACGGTGCGCAACCGCTGCGATGAAGAGTGTCACCTATCTCTACAATTTTATCAATTCGGTACTGGGAAGGCATGGTGTGTGTGACCTAAAAATGGGTTGCGCAAAGGTATCAGACCCCAAGTTGTGATTCGAGCTGGAAAATTGGGAACAGTGGTTAAGCTCACACTTAAATTGGCCTTTATTTTTCTTTGTAATCTGTCTATTTGAGCAATCTTAAGTTTCGCCTAGCAAAAGGCCTGCTTTGTGGCTGGCATTTGCTGTGTTTAGTCACAATTTTTAAGGAATTTTATAGGTAAACAAATGTTACTGAATTGTGATGTCCATAAGTTGGCTTTTCTTAAATATGTGGTTAACCCTTTCTTTCTCTAAGGCTAATGAAATCGGTATTGTAACCAGATGTTAACATCTGTCTGTTGGTTGTTTTTTGAACAAGTTTTGCAACAAATTACTGCTTGATATTACCAAGCCAAACGATGAAAATATGCGCAAAATGAGATTTCAAAAATGAAAGGAAGCTTTTTCCCAGTTTAAAAAGCGAGGCAAGACATGAAACTATTCATACTCTTTATGATTTCAATTACTGCAGGCGTAGCATCAGCAGATCACTTACATTCATTTTTGCTCGGCCTTTACATCTCGACCATGGCTGTGGGTAGCTGTTATTGGTTTGCGTTTAGAAGCAGCCGTTTTCCACAGTTAGCATTACTTCTTCTTATCTGTGGTCTGTTTTCAAAGATTGCAATCACAGTTGCAGGAGTGAGTTGGGGTATGTCACAAGAGCTTATTAGCTCACCATTTGTGTTTGCGCTTTCATACCTATTCTTCTCGATTGCAGCGACATACTTGTGGTTCTCTCACCGTGAACGCATGATGAACAAACAAGCCGCGATGAAGCTGGCTTAAGTTAAAAGTGAACAAATTGAAAACCAGCGGTTAATACTGCTGGTTTTTTTATTTCTCGCCAGGGTTGATTCGGTGTTAATTGCGAAAAACATGACTCAATAGTAACGATTGGTTTCAAAGCGGCTGAAACTGTTTGGCGGTTGTCTATACTGAACCCGACCATATTTAACTAAAGTGAGACGTCGCATATCATGACATTGCGTTTAATAAAATCGACAGCACTTCTTCCGACACTTCTTTTCTCATTCGGAGCGTATTCTGCCCCGACAATTATTCCCGATCCTCCTGCGCTTGGAGCGAAAGGCTATATTCTGATTGACTACAACACTGGTACCGTTCTAGTGGAAAAAAATGCCGATCAGAAGCTTAATCCTGCGAGCTTGACTAAATTGATGACGGCTTACGTTGCGGGACAAGAAGTAAAAAGCGGTAATATTTCTTTGAATGATCAGGTAAAAATCAGTGCTAAGGCATGGGCGAAAAATTTTCCTGACTCTTCGAAAATGTTTATCGAAGTGGGAACAAACGTTGAATTGATGGATCTTTATCGTGGCTTGATCGTTCAGTCGGGTAATGATGCTAGCGTCGCGATTGCGGAGCATGTGGCTGGTAGTGAAGACGCGTTTGTGAGCTTGATGAACAATTGGTCGCAAAAGTTAGGGCTAGATAACACCGCCTTTACCAATCCACATGGACTGGATAGCCAAGGGCTTTATTCTACGCCACGCGATATTGCACTTCTTAGCCAAGCGATCATTCGAGATCTACCCGATATCTATCCGTTATACAGTGAAACAGCCTTTACCTATAACGGCATTACGCAGTACAACCGAAATGGATTATTGAGAGATCGCAGCCTCAATGTTGACGGAATGAAAACCGGCTACACCAGTGGAGCTGGCTACAGTTTGGCAACGTCTGCCACCAACGGTGAAATGCGCTTAGTCTCTGTGGTTATGGGCTCAACCAGCACTAAAAGTCGAGAGTCAGAAAGTAAACAGTTACTCTCATATGGATTCCGTTTCTTCGATACAGTTTCACCGACCAAACTGAGTGACACATTAGCCGAAGCCAAGGTATGGATGGGACGTCAGGACTCTGTACCTGTTGGGGTATCTGAACAGGTCATGATTACCTTGCCTAAAGGAGATGCTAATAAGCTCAAGGCCGAAATCGAGTACAAAGGTGAGCTAGAAGCACCTATTCGAAAAGGCGACGCGGTAGGAGAGGTGATCTACAGTGTTGAAGGTACACAAGTGGCAAGCGCTACTCTAATCGCTCAACAAGATGTTGAAGAGGGTGGCCTGTTCAAGAAGTTGCTCGACTGGGTTAAACGATTGGTTCTAGGATGGTTTTAAAACCCTGAATTGAAAAAGTAGCAAAGCGGATGCCATGGCATCCGCTTTTATTACTGGTTAGTTTAGCTTGTCCCAAGCCGAAGGCCAGTGTGAGCCTACTGCTGGTTCATAGTGGTTTGCAGAAGGCGACCACTGAACACAGTAACCTGAATATGGGAACGGTTTACACTGGTAAATGCCACCATCAACAGCAAGTACTTTTGTGCCAGCAGTGTAGTTCTCCATGCCTTGAGGGAAGACATAGTCATAATCATCGGATGGTGGTGGTGTTGCCTCTTCAATCAGGTGAAAATCAAGCGTATTCTGGTCAACGACACTGCCTTGCTGGTCTTTTATCACGACCACTAGCATATGATGTCCGGCTTCAGACTTTGACAGCGTTAGAGTCGTGTTGCTCAGTTCTCCGTCAGCCAGTGGCGCAGTGTAGGATGCCAGAGGTTCACGGTGATGATTGAACACAGTGAGCTCTGCATTAAGGTCGCCAGTTGCTTCAAGTGTTAGGTTGATTTGTGTTGCGGCATCACCAATTAGGTATTCATCTTCCAGCCCTGTAACATCTAAGCGATAATCTGGCTCTGGTGCTTCAAGTTTATAGCCGATCTCAACGCTATTTAAGCCGGAACCTGCTTTGATGTATACAGGGTTTGTACCATAGACAGGAGTAAACTCACCTCGATCATTCAACTGACCAGCTCGAATTAGGCTTTGCTCTTGATTGATCTTAGACGCTAGCGCGTAAGACCAGTTATTTGCCTGACCTTGTTCAGCGGTTTCTATGACTAATTCAGTACTGTAAGAGACATTTTCACCGTTTTGATCAAATACGCGGGTGTAGACACTATCGCCAATATTTAGGTTAAGTCCTGGGTTGATTTGGCCTGACTGACTCCAGTCTGGAACTACGGGTGCGTCACCATCAAATTGAACGTCTATTACGTTGTAGAATGACGCAGCAGTATCGCCTACGTCCCAAACCGCTAAGATAACCTGGTATCCCTCACGTGTTGGTACGTTACATTGGTGGCTGACACGTTTTGGAGGCTGAGCCATGCCACCATCAACCACACAGAAAGGCGTTAAATCAAATGATTCACGGGCAAGTGGCTGATTTGGATTCCATCCTTGTTTAGTGATGTAGTACTTCCAATCTTTAGTCACATGATTTGCGGTAAATGTCCATTCAAAATTTTGAGTTCCAGAATGAATAGGACGTTTTACCCAGCGGTTAGCGGTCTGCTCATCTAAAGCCGCCGCTAGGGTAGTGGCAGCGCTGGCAATTTTGCCATCGCTTGGACCTGCTTCAGGGAAGCCATCTGGGCCTTCGACACTTTGCGGCTCATACTGAATGGCGCCACAGTTGGTGTTCTTCTCATTGGTGTCACTGGTTGGGAATTTACACAGTGCAACGCGACTTTCTGCGACACCATTCTCGTATGCAGAGACATAACCGTGACCGTAACTCGCGCCACTGACGCTGATCAAAGCGAGGGCGATGAGGGATTTGTTTGGCAGTTTGTGCATCATTTGTCCTTTTTTATAACTGACAGTTAAGATGACACTCCGGCACGCGAAAACACTTGGTGACTAGACCAAGCGGCAGCCCCGCTATCATAGACATTAAACGTCGACAGACCGGTGGCTTTGCGTCCTAACCTTTCGGATAGTTTGCCTGAAGTGATAATTGAGCGGGAAGAATGTAGCCAAAGGAATCCGCAAAATCCACGGCATCGAATGAATATGGAATTGCATTCTCGAATTGAATAAGTTGTTGATAATTTGACTTGCGAATTATCTATTTCTTACCTAGATCGTTTTATTAAAAATACCAACTTATTCCAGTTGATTGATTTGCTTTGTGAATGAATTAATGGGTAAGCCTGATTCCATCAAATAGCGCTATGCCCATAGACGAAACAGAACCTTTGATTTTCGCTAACTCCGCGCTGACAACGCCTTGTATGAAAAGACTGACAATTAATTAAATAGAGTTACACAAGGACCAAACATGGAATTCACAGATAGAGACCGAGAGGCGCTGTATCAAATCTGGATGTCTCAGAAATCAAAAATGCGCCTGACACAGATGGAGTTTGCTAAGAAACTCGGTATGAATCAGTTGACGTTTTCTCAGGTGCTACGTGGCGAGACGCCGTTAACCATGTCGTTTATTAGTCATTTTTGCCGCTTGTTACGCATCGAACCTCAAAACGTTGTCCCCTCATTGAAAGAAGACAATCAGAACGGTCCAAAAGTGGTCTACCTGCAAAGCCGTATGAGCGTTGATGGTGAAATACAAAATGCCTATATTGAAGGCAATCAAGTGGTTGTTGAGTACGCCCATACTGTCCATCCTAACGTTTGATTAAGGCACTGCTATCCGAGTTAAATAATCGGTGTTACCCTACGGCTCTAATACCTTGTTTATTCAGTCTTATGCTAGAAAAAGAAAACTTGATTAAACTTGCACGTATGCAAATGCCTTTTGGAAAGTACGCAGGCAGAGTATTGATTGACTTGCCTGAAGAATATTTGCTTTGGTTTGCCAACAAGAAGCAGTTTCCTGAAGGGGAACTCGGCGAACTTATGCAGTTGTGCTTAGCGCTGAAGATTGAAGGCCTCGACAGTGTGGTTAAACCGCTGAAAAGACCTCAATAGCCTCGACTTGCAAAGGCCCCATATTCATTGAAGGATATGGGGCCTTTGAGTATGACTCTCTTTGATGTCACCAAGTTTTTATGGTGCCTGTCCTTGTTATGTATGTGGCTTTAAAGATCCAGTGATAAGCCAATTAAACACAGAGCTTCCTTCACGAGATTCCCTACTCGTTTCTTCGCCTCTCTATGGAATGGCGGCCACAAAATACAACAAACTGTTGTTTAGAGTATTAGCGGTTGAGATTTACAAAAATGATCTGTTTACAAATCCGTTGCGGAGACATTAGTGAGCAAGACAACAGCTAAATGGAGCATAGCTCCTCACTTAAAGGATGGACTCATGTTTAAATATACAATTTCACTTGCGGTAGCTTTAATCGCGTTATTCACGTTTATTTTGCCAGCACAAGCACACAACCATGGTATGAAAGCGGACATTGTTGATGTAGCAGTCGAAAACGGCTCATTCACTACGCTTGTCGCGGCAGTCAAAGCAGCTGGCTTGGTCGACACGTTAAAGAGCGATGGCCCATTCACCGTCTTTGCACCAACGGATGAAGCCTTTGCCAAGTTACCAAAAGGCACAGTGGAATCGTTACTTCTACCAGAGAACAAAGATAAGTTGGTAGCAGTGCTTACTTACCATGTTGTTGCAGGAAAGGTAATGGCGGCTGATGTTGTCAAATTGGACAAAGCAACCACTGTACAAGGACAAGATGTGATGATCAAAGTGGTGGACGGTAACGTCATGGTTGACAATGCCAATGTGGTTGCGACTGACGTCAAAGCTAGCAACGGTGTCATTCACGTTATTGACCAAGTCATTCTACCCAAGTAAGTCTCGAAACTAATTCTTTAATCAGGGCAGAGCGTCGCTTTGCCCTTTTCTTTGACTGAACGGTAGAAGCCATGCAGCAACACAAAATCGATAGTCAGCAAATCGCTCGGATGGAAATCCGCAATCGAGCATGAAAAGTTTATGCAATTCTAGCGAGATAATTAGCAGTAGAAACACGCTTCCGTAGGCTTATCGGTCAGTTTGTTGTGAGTGCGCTATCAGAAACGAACGAAAACTTCTTATATCAGCAAGTTTAACCATGGGTATGTATTCACCTATTACGCAATACTAGAGTGAATTAGGTCGTTGGAATGAGGAAAAGTCTCTATTTACGGATAATTAGTCTCTATGTGATTAATTATCCAGTGTTAGGCATATGTCTAGTGAAATCATAATTTGAATTTAGTCACAATCCAGTTTGGGTTGTTGCCATACTATCTCGGCACTTATTTAACAAAACTAAACCCTACCAAAATAAAGATATAAATAAATCTTAATAGAAGGATAAGCATCGAAATGAGTGGCGGAATTATTAAGGTCTCAAGAAATACTGAACTGGCTCCAATTAACCCATTATCAACACAGAGTGTGGCGTTTTCTCACTACAACAATATTTCAGCGCAATTACCGATCGAACCTAACACTGGTCATATTGTCGCAGGTGATATTAAGCAGCAGGCGAAGCAATGTCTTGAGAATATTAAAGCGATCGTAGAGAGCATCAATCATGTTATGGATGATGTGGTAAAAATTCACGTTTTCCTCAAGGATATGTCTGATCTTCCTGCTATTGATGAAGTGTACGCGACGTTCTTCCAAAACCTATTACCAGTAAGAACGGTTGTTGCAGTTGATGCCCTTCCATTAGGTGACGCGTTAGTGCAAATGGACGCTTTAATTTCTAATGGCGAAGGGACTGCACCTCAAGAACCATGCCCGTTGATTAAGCTGTCTAGAAATACAGAGCAAGCACCAGTGCACTCACTATCCACACAGACAGTTGCATTCTCACACTACAACAATGTGTCAGCACAGTTACCAATCAATCCACAGACTGGTGACATCGTTGCGGGTGGAGTTAAAGAGCAGGCGGCACAGTGCCTACAAAACGTGAAAGCAATCCTAGAAAGTATTGATGTACCGTTTGACGACATTGTAAAAGTAGGAATCTATCTAAAAGACTTAGCTGACTTAGACGCAGTGAATGAAGTCTACAGCACTTTCTTCCCGGATTCAGCGATTGCTCGCACTGTCGCTTATGTTCCTGCACGTACGGTAGCCGCTGCAAAAGAACTACCACAGCAAGCGTTGGTTCAGATTGATGTTGTTGTTTCTCATGGTGACGGTACGCCACCACAAGAAGTCGAAGATCGACATGGCATTGTGATCCGTGCAAACAATACTGAGAAGGCGCCGTTAAGCCCATTGTACACTCAGACAGTCGCATTCTCGCATTACAACCATATCGCTGCGCAGTTGCCTGTAGATCCGCAATCAAACCAGATTGTTGCTGGTGGTGTGAGAGAGCAAGCAGAGCAATGCTTAAACAACATCAAAGTGATCGTTGAAAGCGTTAACCATGTTATGGACGATATTGTTAAGGTGAACATTCAGTTGCGAGATATTGCGGATCTGGAAACGGTGAATGACGTTTATACTCGTTACTTTGAGGGTGATTTACCCGCAAGAACGGTTGTTGGTGTCGCGGCAATTCAACAAGATGCCTTGGTTCAGATCGATGTAGTGATGTCGAATGGTGAAGGTACACTACCACAACACTGATATTAATTTGTCATTAAAATAAAACCTGTTCAATGAACAGGTTTTATTTTCTAACTGTGCGGTTTTAGTGCTTGCGGCTTGGGCCGTTGCGCACCAAATCTTGTCCTGTTTGGAACACTTCTTCTGTAACCCAACGGCCTAAAATGAGTTGGTGCTTATCGTCTAGTACAGCAACGAATCGGCGGCCGTCCTGGTTGTTGGTTGCCATGACAACGCCTGCGGCATTCTTAAGCTCTAACACACCGCTCTCGACGGCGATAAGGAAAGCTTCAAGTTCTGCTAAATCAGCAATAATTTTGTCGTCTTTGATCATCGGAGTTATCTCTTTGCTCTAACCTTCTCTGCATGTTTTTGTTATTCAGAGAGGTGATTCTTATTTTGTCGCTACTTTAACGATCATAGTGGCTAAAATCCACTGCTGCACCCTAGGTTGGCCTCAACCGCTTGCCATTTAATCCGTGTTTGTGCCATTCACGCCTTTGAATGCCCGTTCGTCTCATTACTCTGAATACTTTTTTCTCTGAGCGTAATCTTTGACCATCACACGATCAAAGGAATAGTCAGATGAAAACAGTAACATTCGCTAGCTTCATTCTATGTAGCTTACTCACAGCCTTTCCCTCGTATTCTACGCCAACAGAGGCCGTCATCGCCGAATACAACTTGGCAGCGGCAGGTGACGAAGACAAAGTGGAGCAAGTTCACCAGCAGTTAGAGCAGCAGATTGCAGAGCATGGTGCTGATCCGCTGAGTCTTGTCTACTTGGGCAGTACCCAGACATTAATGGGCCGTGATGCTTATATGCCGTGGAACAAGATGAAATACACGGAGCAGGGGCTTGCGACGATCAGTAAGGGGCTCGATCTATTAGCCAGCCAATCGACGCCAATTGAACAGCAACAGATTCGTCAGGGACTGCCAGAGTCATTACTGGCTAGATCGATTGCAGGTGCGACGTTCACTTCGCTTCCCGATATGTTCAATCACTTCGAACGAGGCTACGACTTATATATTGAACTGCTTGCTGACGAGTCGTTTAAACAGCAGGACTACGATGCAATCTTTTGGGTTTATCTCTACGCAATACGTGCTGCACTTCGAGCGGAAGATAAGCATCAGGCGCAGCAATGGATATCAGATATGCAAGCGAAGCCGACTTATTTGAGTTGGTTGCGTGCCAGCAGAGGGGACGACATTCATCTTATCGCAGCGAGTGATGTCCTCTTTTTTAAAGCTGAGGACAAGTACGTGTCTCTTTTTGCCAAAGAGGGTGATAAAAAGGTGGAGTACTTGTTGAGAACTTCGCTGAGAGAGTTATTGCAGCAGTTAGATCCGCAGCAGTTTTGGCAGATTCATCGTTCAACGATTGTCAATGTGTCGGCGGTTGAAAAGGTCAAAAAAGTCATTACCGGTAAGATGGTGGTTGTGATTGGAGGAGAAAAGCTGCCAGTGAGTCGTGCAATGCAAAGCCAGTTTACCAATTTGTGGTAATCGAGAGACAAGCTGTGTAGTCTCACTCTAACACCCTATCTAAGAGCTCACCGAAGGAGCGGTAATATGTCGACCAACAACAAACTCTATTATGTCTATGATCCCATGTGCTCATGGTGTTGGGGATATAAACCCGTGTGGCAGAAAGTATCGCAACAGCTAGAAAGCAAGATAGAGATACAGTACGTACTTGGTGGTTTGGCACCGGATTCCGATCAGCCGATGCCAGAAGAGATGCAACACCAAATCGCCTCATATTGGAAGAAAATAGAGGATTTTCTTGGTACAGAGTTTAACTATGATTTCTGGCAAAAGAATACGCCTCGTCGTTCTACCTATCCGTCATGTCGGGCTGTCCTTGCCGCTCGCAAGCAAGGAGCTGAGCAAGCCATGTTGAGTGCGATTCAACACGCTTATTACCTAGAGGCAAGAAACCCCAGTGACAATGAGGTTCTACTCTCTCTTGCAGCCAACATAGGGCTGGATACAGCAAAATTTGAAGTGGATTTTTTCTCAGCAGAGCTTAACCAAGAGTTTCTTCAAGAGCTGGAGTTTGCTCGTCGTATCGGTGGCAACAGCTTTCCTTCACTGTTTGTTGCCAACGAGCAAGGAATTATAGAGCTGCAAGTGGATTATCAGTCCGCAGAAGCAACGATTGAGCAAGTCGAACAGATTCTGTCTTGGTAAGGACATGATTGAAAAGAACAACACCGGACTCGTGTCCGGTGTTTTTTTTAAAGCTCTAGGGCAAAAGATTCATACGGGCTCAACGTGAGTGAGTTCCCTAACTCAGTAAGTGCAACGCTATTGGTGATCAAGGTGCTTACCTTACGACTTTGCAGGTGACTTGGTAATGGGACGATTAGCCTTTCGGCACTAAAATTACTCACGACCACAAAGTGTTGTTGATCATCTTTTCTCTCATAGGCAAACACTTGCGGATGTTGTTCGAGCAGCGGAATGAAATCACCGTAGACGATGACAGGATGGGTTTTACGCAAGGATACTAGCTGTTTGTAGTGATAAAAGATTGAATCATGATTGGCAAGGGCATCTGCCACGTTAATGTGTGGATAGTTTGGATTGACTGCAATCCAAGGTGTTACGTTGGTAAAACCCGCTTGATTGTCGTTATTCCATTGCATCGGTGTACGAGCATTGTCACGACCATTTTGGTGAATTGCCTCCATCATATGCTCGTGACTTGTACCTGATTCGGTTTTCACTTGGTAAAAATTGAGCGTTTCGATGTCTTTATATTGATCGATGGTATCGAAGGCTACATTGGTCATGCCAATCTCTTCACCTTGATAGATATAAGGTGTCCCTTTCATAAAGTGCAGCGTGGTTGCCAACATTTTCGCTGATTCAACTCGGTATTGTTTGTCGCATCCATATTTAGACACAACACGCGGTAAGTCATGATTGTTCCAAAACAGTGAGTTCCAACCTTGGTTGTTGAGTTCGACCTGCCATTTGGTGAGAACTTGCTTAAACCTATTTAGGTCGAGTGGAATGGGTTGCCATTTATCGCCGTCTTGCCATGTCAGTGTAATGTGCTCAAACTGGAACACCATGGACAATTCCTGCCTTGCGGGGTCACTGTACAATTTGGCAATTTCAGGTGTTGCTCCCCAAGTTTCTCCCACCGTTAGAAGGTCTTTGCTGCCAAAGGTGGCTTGATTCATTTGTTGTAACAGTGGGTGTAGACGTTCACCATTCCCTGTAATACCTTTATCTATCTCTTTACCAATCAGATCGATGACATCAAGACGGAAGCCGCCAATACCTTGGTCAATCCACCAGTTCATCATCGCAAAGATGTGTTCGTGAAGTAGCGGGTTTTCCCAGTTAAGGTCAGGCTGGCGTTTTGAGAATAGGTGAAAGTAGTATTGCTGGTTGTGCTCGTCCCACTGCCAAGCGCTACCTCCGAAAATAGAGCCGATATCACTTGGTGGCGTGCCGTCTGCGTTCGCATCTCGCCAAATGTAAAAGTCGCGATACTTGCTGTCAGCGCTTTGTTTTGCATCGACAAACCATGGATGTTCATCCGAGGTATGGTTTACTACTAAATCCATTACAATGCGGATACCACGCTGTTTGGCTTGTTCAATGAGTGCTCGCATGTCGTCCATGGTGCCAAACTCAGGAGCGATGGCCTGATAATCTGAAATATCGTAGCCGTTGTCGTCCATCGGAGATTGATAGACTGGAGAAAGCCAGATCACGTCAATTCCCAGATTTTGGAGGTAATCTAGCTTACTGATGATGCCTTGAAGGTCACCGATACCATCATCATTTGAATCACAAAAACTACGTGGATAGATTTGATATACCACACTGTTATGCCACCAACGTTTGTCCATTTTGTTGCCCTAATATTCGAATTGTTGAGGGAAATATAGCGAATTTTTGGCGACAAAAATAATTGATTATTTGAATTTTGATATAGAAAAAATCAATATCAAAAGTTACTCTGACACCTCTATTCTAAGGAGAGGTTGAGCATGGATAAACAGTCTCGCTATTTTTACGAAGTGGCCCGCCAGGGGAGTATCAAGGCTGCCGCAGATAAGCTCTTTATTAGTCAGCCATCACTCACAACAGCAATCAAGAAACTTGAACAGCAGTTGGGTACAGACTTGTTCATTCGCAAGTCGAAAGGGGTTGAACTCACCGAATATGGGCGAGTTTACTTGGGTTATGTGCAGGATGTACAAGAGAAGCACACTCAGATGATTCATCAGTTGTCTGATATGAAGATGCGAAGCAGTGGTAAAGTTAAGCTAGGTGTGGGCGAGGCTTGGTGGGAGTGCTTTGCGGCGCAGGCGATTGAGGAGTTTACTCGACAGTTTCCAAACAGCTCGATGCACGTCGAATTTGGTAATGGTCTGTCAATGTTACACCACTTGATCAATGACGAAATTGACTTGTTTGTCGGCCATCAAATTAACGGCATTAACTCTCAGTATCGGGTTCGTTTTACCCCTCTATTCCAAGAGCGTGAAGCCTGGTATGTCAGACCCGACCACCCCTTACTGGAGCAGGACAATATTGTCGAAAAAGCAGTGAACTATCCGCTGGTTAAGGTTACTCCCGATCACGCTCGTCATGGGGATGTATTAACGGAGGAAGGGGTCGAACTATTTAGCGCTGCGGCTTGTGATACGCGAGTGACGTATGAGCTTGATTCTCTCTCGGCAAGTGTTGCTCTGGTCAAAATGAGCAATGCGATCATGCCTTATACCTCAGAGATGAAAGCGCATTTTGAACGGGCGGGGTTGAAAATGTTGTGGGTGAATCAACAGCAACTGGGTCAGGTCGGTATCTACACTAAAATTGGCAATTTCACTGAGCCCACACAAACTCTGATGGATCTCATTTGTAGTCAAGCCGAGAGATGACTAATTTATTTTATAGGGAAAAGCTATATCACTTGCCATGCTCTAGAACGTTTATATCAGATTAGGAAATGTATCTTGATACCTTAAATGCTTGTAGCCAACTTTTAACCACCAGCTATACCGGATGACGACTTGCACAAACTTAAATCTTTTGCATAGACTCTCCAGCTATTTTTAGAAGAAGTTCGTGACTCATGGATACACTTTACATAAATGATGTGTCATTATGCCAATACCTCCTAAGAGTAAAGGAGGAAGAATTGCTAATGCAATGTAGGATTGGTATCCAAGCAACCTGACTCTTAGCTCTAAGGGTAGAAAGGGGAGTGCTAATTCTGCTGGCGCTCCAATTGCCAAATAGCCGGCAAGAAAAAGTGCAAAAAAATAATTCCTGAGATTTGTATCTTCTTCATTCTTGACCCGTTTTCAACAAATCAACTAACGCATCAGACACCCCAAATTCATTGTCAGCCCAGTCAAGTGCTGAACCCATGCCACCTAACCCTTTAGCGAGCTCAAGTTGTTCACTTTTAGTAAAGTCATACGGTGGCCAATAACCTGAACCTTGTGGAATTTGAGCGGTTTTCGAAGTGCCAACTTCGGTTACACTCGCTGAGGAATGTGCATTTTGAGCTTTAGTTTGAATAGCTGCTTGAGACTCAATTGAAGACAATGAAGATGATAACGCAGACATTTCCGCAGGCTGATATACATCACCGATGTTCACTGTACCACTACCAATCGTTACCCCTCCGCAACTAATCGCACCTCCAGTAATGGCTGCTGGTTTACCATTTATTTATACTGGATAAGACTTTAATTTCATGTTTATTGTTATGCAATGAAGTGCTTTAAGAATATGAATAAAGATCAATAGATGTCACTTGAGTCAGAAACATGATTCAAGTTCATTAGCTGACAAATGAAAAGCATGAGTTGTGGATTTCAGTCAAAGAGTTACTTCAAGAAGTACAACTTACAATTATGTAATTTTCTTTATATGTCAATAATATCAATAGTTTATTGCGTGATATCTATCTCAAATTCAATATCTACCTTTGCTCTTACAATGTGCGTGTGGTTTTATAAAACTCAATTGGTATTGAGAATTATTTGCATGTTTATTACTAATATTGCCCCTTCGACTATATCTGTAATTACGACTTATAGATGCACAGCGGCTTGTGAAGATTGCTGTTTTGAATGCAGCCCCAGCATAGACAAAACTCTTACCTATGATGAGATCCGTGAGTTCATCATTAATGCAAGTCAGGAATACCCTTCGATAAAGCTGATTGTTTTTACTGGAGGTGAATGTTTTATTCTTAAAGAGAAACTCTTCGCTTTAATTTCTATGTGCACTGAGATGGGCTTTATCACTCGTTGTGTGACTAATGCATATTGGGCTAAGAATTTATTTAGAGCTCGTGATTATTGTCAAAAACTGGTTGATTCAGGTATAGGTGAAATAAATATATCTACAGGTAAGTCACATCAGAAATATGTATATCATAAGACTATTGTTAATGCAGTAAAAGCCCTAACTGAGTTTGGTATACCGACTCTCATTACAGTCGAAACGGATTCTGATTCGTCGTCTTGTTTTGAAAGGCTTCGCGCTGAAAGTCTTATTCAAGAAGAGCTTGATAAGGATTCACCAGGCATCAAAATTCAGGTGAACTCATGGGTTCGCTTTGACAAACAAAATGAAATTAGACAAGAGGAGCAAACTGTTTCTAGCTTAAATTATGGTTGTGACAACCTGTTTGATACTGTGGTTGTTACTCCAGATAAAGAAATAGCCGCTTGTTGTGGTATTACAATGTCCCATATTGATGAAATGAATCTTGGCCATATGAGTCAAGTGGAAAATTATGGTAAACAAATAGATGATTTTTTAAAAATATGGATAAAGACAGAGGGAGCCTTTCAAATACTTAAACATCTTGGAGTTTCTAGAGATAAGTTAATGACTATAAATCATCCCTGCCAAGCATGTGCAATACTTTATAAAGATGAAGAAATAAAAAAATCATTAATTATCAATTACAATTCACACGTTGTTAGAGTTATTAATAAAGTAAAACTACAAGAATTAACAGGATAGTCAGATGGATGTAAAAAAATTAACACAATTTGGGGTTATTGGTACAGCATTGATAGCATCATCACCTCAAGCTTTTGATGGTTTAAATAGGACCAATGATCAAGAAAGAGAGTTTGGAAAACCACGAAGTATTCAAGATAATCCTGAAGTTAATATTGACTCAGCGTTAAAACTAAAACTGAGCCAAACCAATTTACCTCAAGATGTTTGGGAAGATTTAGGGAAGTTGGAAAACATGTGGAAAGAAGTAAATAACGCGTCTTCTTACATGAGGAAGTTTAATAATTCAGAAATAAATACTGATGTAAAAAAAAGCATTGGTGCCACTTATGAACATAAACTGATAGCGGCACTTAGTGATCCTTATTTAAAAGAGATGGCTTCAGCTGGTGATTACTACTCTCTTTTATCAGAACTAACAAATAGAGGTATTACTAATGGAAATGCCAGTAGTCAAATGTCTGAACAAATGAGAGACGTACTAATTAAAAATAAAAATGTCAGAGAAAGAACGGCAAGTATGTTTGCGAAAGTATCCACTCCAAATGATTATGAGTTCTTATCTAAGGCTGTACAAAATGAAACGAAAGTTGTGGCAGGTGTTGCAGTTGTCATCGCTGGAGTAGCACTGGTTGCTGGAGCTGTTTACGTAGTGGCAGCGACAGGAGTTTATGTTGCGACTAGTGCTGCCTTTACTGTTGGTGGGGGGGCTGGTGGTGGAGGTAGTTGCGCGAATAATGGTTGCCATATGCCTGCTGACAATTACTCAGCTATTAAGTCATTCGCAGATGAGGTTGGCAATACTACTTTGGCCTCTAAAGCATTTATTGAAATGAAAAAAGAAGAAGCAAAAGCAGCAATAGACGCTTCGTTGGCTCTTGGTCTTATTAGCATTCAGGGTCCTGAATATGACAATGTTATTAGTGCGATGAATCGTATAATTGAAGATAATGCTGGAGTTGGACAATGACACAAAACATATCTGCGGGATATTTAAGTAATGTCGTGATTAGTGCAATTTTTATCTCTGCTCTTTACTTGACTATCTCTAAATCTGATTTTTTTAGCTTGAATGGACTGATTTTTGTCTTGGTGGCTTGTGTGTATCTAGGTATTATATATCAGATTAATACAAGCAAAGTAACCATATCTGAGGACGGTTTATCAATTGATGGCTTGATATGGTCTTACACTGCAAGTAAAGATAGCATTATAAATATCGAAATTGTTGACGAGCTTATTTTTAACAACCAAATAAAGTATAGAAACAATGGAGTGAGTATATTTAGATATAAAGCTGGTAGCTTTACTCTTAAGTCTAATTTATCTGCTTTTTTAGTAACTAATGGTGTTGGAAAGTATGTAGTGGTCTCTATAAAAAATTCTAAGTTTGAAAAGGTTATATTTAGCTTAGATGGTGTAAATATGAGTGAGGCACCAAATTGGTTTAATGAAATACTAAACTCTGAGGGATCCCCTGATAAATCCGCCAGTGCATAGCCATCTTTTAAGAGCTGATCAGCTAGAGCCATGGCCGTTGCTAAGAAGGTTTCCTCTATCTGCATGCGCTTTGCGTAAAGCCTCACCAACTGCTTGGGAGTACGAGCTGCCGTTGGTAAGTCAGTTGCTAATACCCATGGCTCCTTTGCTGAGTCAGAGTACACCTTCGGTGATGGATGGTGACAGTTTGTTCGTAAGCGCGTCATAAAACCCGCATTCTAATCGTCTAGCCCGAATAATAAGATCAAATCTCCAACCCAAAGGAGATTTGAAATGGCCAAACGACGCACTAACCAAGAATGGCGAACCCTGTTTGAACACTATGAATCTAGCCAGTTATCACAACGATTATTCTGTGAACGTAACGGACTGAGCCTTTCCACTTTTTACGCTAAGCGCCAACAGTTAAAGCACATCGAAAAACCGAACACGGTTGGCTTTGTTAAAGCAGAAGTCGTTGAAAAAACCACTAGGTATCAAGTCACTCACATTGCAGTGGCCAACATGACACTGATTGTCAACGATGTTGAGTTGAGCATTCCGCAAGGCACGCCAGCAGCCTATCTCGCTGAGCTTATCGGTGCGTTATCATGAAACGTATGCTCAACGCTCCAGAGATTTATCTGTATCGTGAAAGCGTCGATTTTAGAAAGTCTCTCAACGGCCTGGCTGCGATTATCGAAAGTGACACCGACTTACCTTTAGGAAGTGGCGCACTGTTCCTGTTCACCAACAAACAGCGCGACAAAATCAAAGTGTTGTACTGGGATAAACAGGCTTTGCTCTCTGGTATAAACGCCTCGAAAAAGCCAAGTACAAATGGCCTACAAAAGAGCAAAACGAAGTGTTTATCCTGACTCAATTCGAGCTTGAGAGACTGCTTTCAGGTTTCACGATTATCGGCCATAAACCCATTGAAATAAACGATTT
>NZ_JATABH010000020.1:0-69267 GCF_036533775.1 Vibrio sp. M260112
CTAAGCGCATTACTCACTTGCAAGAGGAGGCGATACACCATGTCTTGCCCATTAAACGAGAAGAGCGGATATATCCGAGAGCAATAAAACCAAAGGCAAAGAAATACCCCAATAAAAAGAAAGCCAGTCAGCTTAACTGACTGGCATTACCCTATTCTCGGCTGCTTTTTATCTCTGACTGAACGAACGCTTAGCTTACCACTTCAACATCTGTTTGCGGTACGCTACAACATGCAAGCACTACCCCCATATTTCGCTCATGCTCTTGCAACGCGGGCACGTCGGGTTGATGAACAACTCCTGATTCCACCGTGACCTTACATGCACCACACAGACCAGCACGACAACTATTCGCGATTGACGCTCCCGCATCTTCCGCTTGTTCAAGCAGTGTTTTCTGATTATCCCCTTTGAAAACGTGCCCATTAACACTTAGCATCAGTTCTTTAACTGGCTGCTGAGAAATCTGGCTCACCCCGAACGCTTCTTGGTGATAGTTTTCTTCCGGTAGCCCTTTTTTAATCAGCAAGTTTCTTGCTTTTTGCATAAAGCCATCAGGGCCACAAACAAATACTTGGCGGGACTTTGCATCCTTGATCTGTTTGAGGTGAGTTAGGGTTAAACGTCCCTTTAAGCCGAACCAATCGATAGGTGCCTGAGAAAGGGAGATGAGCACCGTTAAACCAGGATGTTGACGACGTAAATCATCCAACTCCGACTTACATGGAATGTCCTCTACACTGCGGCATTGGTGATAAAACACCACATCATCCAACTGATTATGATCTGCCAAATAGCGCAACATAGATAACATAGGTGTGACACCACTTCCCGCTGATAGCAGCAATAACGGCTGGTTGGACTTATCACCCAAATGGAAACTGCCATCTGGTCTTTCGCAAGTTAGCGAGTCACCAAGCGCCAAGTTGTCAACCAGCCAGTTAGAGACACGCCCACCATCAATACGCTTAACAGAGATTGCCAGACGCCCAGGTCTTGAAGGGCTAGATGATAAGGTGTAGCGACGCGCGATGGTCTCCGCACCAATTCTCAATGTAATCGGCAGATGTTGTCCTGGCTGATAAACGGGGAACTCTCCATGCTGTGGTTCCAACCAGAAAGTGATAAAATCTCTAGCGATCTCTTCTCGTTCAACGCATGTCATCACTAAAGTTTTCGGACTGTTGTCGGGATAGAACTCTTTATCTTTGTATTCAAGCACTTCAACTTTCTCGCCCTGATGAATCACACCTTCATTAAGAGCGACGAGGTTCTGGCCGAAAAATACCCCGCCACGCTCATTTGCACGAAACTGTGACAAGGTATTCAGTGGTTCTTTACTTGCTCTAAACTCACCTTTGTCAACATCAACCGTGGTCAGGATACAACGCTCACACGGCTTCACAGCTTCAAACTCGACTTCACCAATACGTATACGTTTCCATCCATCTTCAGCAAAAGGCTCAGTACCTGAAACCACTAAGTTAGTACGAAACTGATCCATAGAGTGAGTTTCAGGACTACGTCGGTTGAGCTCGGATAGCGATGCTTCGCTGATCACCAACAAAGGGTATCCATCTGCAAAACTCACGTTATAGCCGAATTTTTCACGCACACGATTCGACTGTTCACCGCAATAAAGCAGTTCCACACGCTGACCAAGAACATCACTAAACCAATCATCGGCAGCATCTGTGGTGGTGTAAGCGACGAAGTTATCACTCCACACCTGTGCTGGCGCTTGTTGCATTTTAAATTCTGAATAGCGAATTCGTAGGTTTGAATAACCCTTCGCAGTAAAGATAACGCCATCTGGCGAGAGATTCGCTTGGACTCTAACCATCTGTGGGTACTTGCGTGCAGTGACCATCGAACCATCCGCCAAGGCAAGCATAAAGCGACGATCGAACATCAAACCTTGTTTTTCAACCCAAGAAGTTGAGAGTGACAAACCGCCAACGGATTTGACCGGATAGACATTGATTTGTGAAAGAATAGGTGCTGACATTGCTTATCCTAAGCAGTAATTATTGTTGCGGTATTATACCTAATTCCGTTTGATTTAATTGAGTTTATTTTACAAATAACCAACAAGCACTGAGCGTCTCAAAAATGAAATCCGCGCCTAAAACACGTAAGAACACTCTGAATATTATCGTCTGCTAGGCTAATAGAATAGACATCTTGTCGCGGAACGAGATAATGCCGAACAGGTACAAACCGATGTATTCAATTTATTGGAGTTAAGCAGACTTATGAACAAACTAGTGATGATCCTACTGTGTATTTTTCTACCACCTTTGGCCGTCTTTCTCGATAAAGGTTTGAATAAAGACTTCGTCATCAACCTGATTCTGACGTTTTTCTTTTTCATTCCAGGTTCGATTCACGCACTATGGTTAACGGTCCGCTAACCACAACCGTTGAGGCGAGTAATTACCCAACCAATAGCTTCCACCAAAAAAGAAGATGAAATAGAAAGCGCTTTGCTCTATCATCCTGTCGCCTAAGCGTAAGCGTTTGCCTTCAAGGTTTTCGTATCGGTTAGGCTCCAATCAGACAACTTTTACAATGGTGGGAGCAAAAATGACAACACTTACGATCACACGTCCTGACGACTGGCATGTTCATTTACGTGACGGCGAAGTTCTAAAGGATACCGTGCGAGACATTAGCCGCTACAATGGACGCGCGCTAATCATGCCAAATACAATCCCACCTGTTACCGATACCGATATGGCTCTGGCTTACCGTGAACGCATCATGGCAGAGAAGCCAAGTGAACAGTTCGAGCCTTTAATGGCACTTTACCTAACAGATAACACAACACCTGATGAGATTCGTAAAGCTAAAGCTTCTGGTGCAGTAGTTGCAGCTAAGCTTTACCCTGCTGGTGCCACAACTAACTCCGATTCTGGTGTGACGAATGCAAAGAACATCTACCCTGTTTTAGAAGCGATGCAAGAAGTGGGAATGTTACTGCTGGTACACGGCGAAGTCACTCACCACCATGTTGATATCTTTGACCGCGAGAAAGCGTTTTTAGACACTGTACTGGCACCTATCGTCAATGACTTCCCTGATCTAAAGATTGTTCTTGAGCATATCACCACCGCCGACGCTGCGAACTTTGTGAAAAATGCGAATGAAAACGTCGCGGCGACGATTACTGCTCACCACCTACTTTACAACCGCAACCATATGTTGGTAGGAGGCATTAAGCCTCACTTCTACTGCCTACCGATTCTTAAACGCAACACTCACCAGCAAGCTCTAATTGAAGCAGCGACAAGCGGCAGCAAGAAATTCTTCCTTGGTACCGACTCTGCACCACATGCAAAAGGCATGAAGGAAGCGGCTTGCGGTTGTGCGGGTTCATACACAGCGCACGCAGCGCTAGAGCTTTATGCAGAAGTATTCGAACAAGAAGACAAGTTAGAGAATTTAGAAGCGTTTGCTAGTCATAACGGCCCAGATTTCTACGCTGTGCCACGTAATACGGATACCGTCACTCTAACCAAACAAGAGTGGACAGTGGCAGAGTCTATGCCTTTTGGCAAAGATGTTGTCGTGCCAATCCGTGCGGGTGAAACCATCGCGTGGACTGTGAAGTAATAGCAGGTTAGTCTAACTATAGTCACAACAGCCCTCATAGCTTAACTTGAGGGCTGTTTTTATTTCGCCGTTGATATCGCTAGCAGCATTTTCTCACACTCTTCTTGCTGCATGTACCTAGGGACCGGATAGTTCCATCTCGCCTCATGTAACGACTGTTTTGCCAGTTCATTGACGTGCTCATGAAGAATATTGTCAAAATGAGTCGGCAGATCCAATTTATGCTGTAGCAACTTTACATACTCAATTAAAGCCTGCGCTTTGTCTCGATCAGGGGTGTATGGATTAGTAAGGTTCAACGCCGACGCTAGTTCGGCAAGACTCGATTCCGCTTCGTTTTTGGAAAACTCTAAAACATGGGGTAAAACCACCGCGTTGGCCAGCCCGTGTGGCGTACCGTACTTAGCGCCGAGGGTATGAGCAATGGCATGAACATAACCTAAACTGGCTTTGGTAAACGCAAGCCCAGCGTAGTAGGATGCCAATGCCATGTTTTGGCGTGCGGTCGCATTCTGACCAAATCTCACCGCTTTTTCTAAATTCTCGTCTATAAGAGTGATAGCTGCAAGCGCATAGCGATCTGTTTCAGCGGTAGCGTTGCAGGAAATGTATGCTTCAATGGCGTGAGTCAGCGCATCCATGCCTGTTTGGGCTGTAATAGAGGCAGGTAGCGCCAGCATCAAAGAAGGGTCAAGCGCTGCCGCAATCGGCACCAACTTAGGATCCACAACTGGGGTTTTCTTATGGGTGACTGGATCAGACACAACCGCCGCAACGGTGACCTCAGAACCTGTCCCTGACGTGGTGGGAATCACGAAGGTTGGAGCTGGCGATTTCCAAACTCGCAATAATCCAACCAGACGTCGCACCGGTTTGTTATTGGTCGCACACGCAGCAATAACCTTTGCACAATCTATTGGTGAGCCTCCACCAATCGCGACCACGCCTTGGCACTGCTGCTCACGATAGATCACTAATCCAGCATCAACTTGATCATAGGTAGGGTCAGGGAGGACGTCACTGAAGATGACGCACTTGACGCCAACTCGCTCGAATTCAAAAGCGAGTCGTTTGGCAAAGCCTAGTTTGACGATCCCAGCATCCGTCACGATTAGAACCTTACTAATGCCCATGATGGAAACAGTGTGACAAAGCTGCTTCAAGGCATCCTTACCAATAAATAGTGTTGGTTTCGTAATGGGCAACACTTTAGCGGCGATTCTAAGCCCCAACATATAGAGCCTATGTAGCCAATAGTTAAGTTTCTGTAGCCAATAGTAGAGTTTCTGTTCCATCAGATATCTCTAAGTGATTGAATTGATACTTTTAGCCTAGACTTTACAAAGAGTTCTCTCTAGTAGTCACGTCTATTTTTTTGAATTTTATGACTCAGGCTAAATATGCGATAACAGACGTCCAACCCAGGTGATTTCACCGAACGCGATCAAATCATAAATAGTGAAAAACAGCGCGGAGATCAACGCCAGCTTAATTAAACGATATACAATAAACATCTTTGTTTCCAAACGTTAAAAAGCCGCACTCGGCGGCTTCTAAATCAGTCATCAATACAAATTAATGCACTGGCTTATCATTCTTAGCGTAGAACTTACCAAAGTACTGCTCTAGGACTTCTGGGGTCAATTTACCTTCGGCTTCAAGCTTCTTTAACTCTTGTGCAATCGCTTTCTGCTCATCAATCGACGGTAATGCCACTTCTGGTTCATCACCCATTTCCTGAGCCATCTGTTCTAGCTCTTTTTCGAAATCACTCATGATCTCACTTACCTTTTAAAATACAACAGGGGCTAAGTTTACCCACTTAGCCCCTGTTATGCCAGTCTACATCAGAGTAGTTTAAAGCCAAAGAACCAGCCATCTTGCTGCTGATTTAACTGACGCAGAAAGCCATTCTGCATTCGTTGATATCTTGGTCTGCAAACTTCGGTGTTATCACCAAAGTGCCATGCCTAATTTAGACCCTTCCCATGAGATTAGCATATCGACCGATAGTAAATTTTCTTTATAAATCAATCAATAAGAATGAAATGCAATTTTCCCTGCTGAGAGATTCGCCATTCAACCTAACTTTGCACAAATGAAAACTTGCAACTGAGATTTTAACCCCCATATTTTAACCAACTGAAATACATACATTTGTCGAGATGCTACTATCACAGCCTGCTGATATATCCACCTCTTGACCGAGGAGATGGATTTCACACGGAACTTTTTCAGTTAGCGAGCTACTAAGTGAAAAAATAAGGAGAAGCGAAATCATGAACGCACACGCTCTACAACACCTGCGCGATTATTTGAATAGCCAAATTATTGGCCAGAGCGAACTCGTGAATCAACTACTTGTCGCCTTGCTCGCAGATGGCCATATTCTTGTCGAAGGGCCTCCTGGGCTTGCCAAAACTCGAGCGGTAAAGTCCCTTGCCGACTGCATTGAAGGCGATTTTCATCGTATCCAGTTTACTCCGGATCTATTACCCGCAGATCTCACGGGTACTGATATTTTTAGGCCGGAAACTGGCGAATTCTGCTTCCAAGCCGGACCTATTTTCAACTCATTGATCCTCGCTGATGAAATCAACCGCGCTCCTGCCAAAGTGCAAGCTGCGATGCTCGAAGCGATGGCAGAAAAACAGATAACGGCAGGTCGTAAAACCTACCCATTGCCAGAATTGTTTCTCGTGATGGCAACACAGAACCCGATCGAGCAAGAAGGCACTTATCCTCTACCGGAGGCGCAGCTTGACCGTTTCTTGATTCACCTAGACGTTAGTTATCCTGACGCAGAAAGCGAACTGGCTATCTTGCGCCTGAATCGTGGTGAAGCTAAAGGGAATAACAGGGTTACGCCCCCCTCTTTATCTCAAGCGGATGTTTTTGCTGCGCGTCAGGCTGTACTGGATATCCATATGGCAGAAACCATTGAGCAGTACATCATTCGTTTGGTTATGGCTACAAGAGAGCCTTCCAAATACAATGATACCTTGGCGCAATGGTTAGAAATGGGTGTCAGCCCACGAGCCACCATTGCACTTGATCGCTGTGCACGTGCTTATGCGTGGCTCAATGGCCGAGACTATGTGTCCCCGCAAGATGTTCAAGCCATGGCCTACCCAGTGCTACGTCACCGTTTACTGCTAAGCTATCAGGCTCAAGCAGAAGGCATCGAAGCAAACAAGGTCATTAGCAAGTTGTTGTCTTTAGTTGGCAGTGCTTGAGGCGTTAAGGTATGGACACTAAATTACCTCCCTACAGCGATGGCGTAAATCTCTCACTAGATGAACTGATGTACTACAAGCAACAGTGCATCAAGTGGTTACCACCTGGCAAAAGTTTATGGTCACAGATGCTCGGTCAGCATCAAAGCCGTCAACTAGGACGAGGGATGGATTTTAGTGAAGTTCGACAATACCAATCGGGCGATGATATTCGCACTATCGATTGGCGTGTGACCGCTCGCACTGGCAAACCACACACAAAACTATTCTCAGAGGAACGTGAAAAACCTATCATCCTCTACATCGATTTATCACATAGTATGATGTTCGGTTCGACACTATTGCTGAAGTCGGTTCAGGCCGCGCATATGGCAAGCCTAATCGCTTGGCTGAGCGTAACTGAGCAAGATCGTATAGGCGCGGTAATCGATACAGGGGAACGTCTTATCGAACTCAAACCTACAGGGAGAAATAAGGGGGCGTTAACGCTTATTCAGTCGTTGATAACACTCCATCAACAACAACTGAAACAAAATAGCAAGATTGACTATGGCTTTGAGCAGGGCTTACGATCGATTGCACGTCTTTGTCCAAAAGGTAGCGAGATTATCATACTGAGTGATTTCTCTCGCTTTACACCAACGTTGGAGCCACAACTCAGTCGCCTAACTCAACACAACCGCATACGCTTAGTTCAAATTGTCGACCCACTCGAACGCGGCGAAACCGCTTTTCGTGGTAGCGAGCAAGTGTCTGATCAACGCAATACATTATGGCTAGACTTTTCATCAACTAAGACCCGCCAAGGTATAGGGCAGGCCTTCGAACAACAGCAGCACTATCTCAAGCAACTAACACAGAAGTTAGGCATCCGTTTTTCTACGCTCTCTAGCGATGCTGCTCTTACTCAACAACTACACGGATTTCAAAAATGAGCAACGAGACTCAACAATCACTTTTACCTCTTAACGCTATGCACCTCCCAGAACCACCAGCGTGGTTGCCTTTAGCCTGGGGATGGTGGGCTAGCATAGCTGGTGTCGCCTTATTGCTCATAGCCAGTTTGTTCTTCATTCGCTGGAACAGAAAACGCTTAGCCCCCAAGAAAACAGCACTACGCCTTTTGGCTCGAGGCCAAAAACCTTCTGAGGCGTTCGAGTTAGTCAGACAAGCTGCACTATGCTACTACCCTCGAGAAGAGATAGCCCAACTAACGGGCAAGGAGTGGTATGCATTTTTAGACAGCCAAGCGGGTGGTTCTCATTTTGGTGATAACTACGATTTGTGGCAACAGGCACTCTACACTTCTCAACCAATCGACAATGCACCTGAACTCATTCAGCATTGCAGTGACTGGGTTGAACAGGCACTGCCACCGAAAAAAAGGAGAAGAAAGCGTGACTAATATCAGCTTCGTTTGGTGGTGGGCCTTGTTGCTGGTACCACTGCCGTTGTTGATCTATTTTTTGCTGCCGAGTATTAAAGCTTCGGCCCCGATTCGCCTGCCCTATCTTCCGAAATCATCCAGTGGTCAGGTTCCCAAAAATAGAGTGGCAAAGCTGCTGGCTGCTCTTTTTTGGCTTACGTTCATCATCGCCTTAGCCAGACCGGTTTGGTACGGCGAACCTGTCACCAGCCAGCCTAAGCACCGAGATTTGATGCTGTTGATCGATCTTTCCTACTCTATGAGTCAAAAAGATATGCAGAATCAAGACGAGTATATCGACCGTCTTACCGCAGTTAAAAAAGTGGTCTCTGATTTTGCTCAACAACGCAAAGGCGATCGGCTGGGATTGGTGCTCTTTGCTGATCATGCTTACCTACAAACGCCATTAACTTTAGACAGAGCTTCAATATCCCAACAAGTGGATTCACTAGTCCTACGCCTGATTGGTGATAAGACCGCCATTGGCGAAGGGATCGGTTTGGCAACCAAAACCTTTATTGATAGCGATGCGCCACAGCGAGTGATGGTACTCCTCAGTGATGGTAGTAACACATCAGGTGTACTCGACCCTATTGAAGCCGCACAGATCGCCAAGAAATATCAAGCAACTATCTACACCATTGGTGTTGGTGCGGGCGAAATGATGGTGAAAGAATTTTTTATGACCCGAAAAGTCAATACCGCCCAAGATCTCGATGAAAAGACTTTGCAGCAAATTGCGCAAATCACGGGGGGGCAATATTTTCGCGCACGTAACGCCAGCGAGTTGGCAACCATTTACGATACCATCAATAGCCTAGAGCCGATAAGTAACGCATCGCAAACTTGGCGTCCGCAAAAAGAGTGGTTTGGGCTACCACTCTTGATAGCGCTGCTTAGTTTCACACTTTTGCTAGTACTAAGGAGAGATCATGTCTGAGTTTGTCGTTCTCTATCCATGGGTGTTGTTGGCACTTATGCCATGGGCGATGGTGATCTTTTGGCTAGTCAAAAGAACTCGTACACAAACACTTATTGCTCCTCACCTTGCCGCAGCAATGGGAGTATCTGCCCCGGCTAAAAAAACCGTAAGACTCTATATCACAGCCCTTTGTGGAATCGTGGTGATTGTTGCTCTTTCTGGGCCTAGCATGTCCAAACAACCCCGTCCTAGTTATACAAACAGTAGTGCCCGTGTCCTTGTGATGGACATGTCGATGTCGATGTATGCCACCGACATCAAACCAAACCGTTTAACTCAGGCGCGCTTCAAAGCGACAGACCTTCTGTCTAGTTGGAAAGAAGGCAGTACAGGACTCGTCGCATACGCTGGCGATGCCTATCAGGTCAGTCCCATGACTAGTGACAGTAAAACCATCGCCAATCTACTGCCAAATCTTTCCCCTGACCTGATGCCATATCCAGGCGCTGATGCCGCTGCAGGAATAAAGCTCGCGATCGAAATGATGACCAATACTGGCTTGGCCTCCGGTGACATCATACTGATAACAGATGATATCGATGATGTAGAGCAACGAGAAATCTCCAAACAGTTAGCCAATACGCCATGGCGACTCGTTATTTTTGGGGTCGGTACTCGTTCGGGCGCACCTATCAAGCTTTCTGATGGTTCTCTCATGACCGGTAGCAGCGGACAAACTGTAGTAGCAAAAGCCAACTTCGACAATATGCGAGCGCTAGCTTCTCAGTTGGACGGCTACTTTGTACCCGTTCAGGTGACAAACAGTGACGTAGAGAGTATTATTCTGGCGACTTCCCGTGTCGATGGCACCGGCACATCGTTAGCCAATCAAACGATTTCAGAACAAATCAATCAAGGCTATTGGCTGCTGCCTCTCCTTGTTATTCCTGCGCTGCTCGTATTTAGACGTGGTGTGTTTTTCGCCGCTACACTGATACTGTTGCCAGCTTTGTCGCCTAAGCCAGCGCTTGCCAGCCCTTGGCTCAATGACAATCAAAGAGCGATGGAGATGTATAACAAACAAGAGTATGCGGAGGCTGCCGAACTATTTGAAGATAGTCAATGGAAAGGCATTGCCCAATATCAGGCTGGTGATTTTTCGGCTGCCATTAACTCCTTGCAAGGTGCTCAAGAACTAGAGCAAAGATACAACCTCGCCAATGCCTATGCACAGAATGGTCAACTCGACCAAGCCGCCGAGATATATGAACAGATCTTAACAGAACAACCTGATCACAAAGATGCTAAACAGAATCTCGACATAGTACGTAAAGCACAGCAACAGCAACAGCAACAGCAACAGCAACAGCAACAGCAACAGCAACAGCAAGGTGAGTCGTCTCAGCAAGAGAGTCAACAACAAAATGGCTCTCAATCCGCCTCATCTTCACAAAATCAGCAAGAGAATAAAGGCGATCAACCATCGTCAGACTCTCAGCAAAGTGCTTCCCAGCCGTCAAGCGAACAAGAGCAGTCCGGTCAACAAAACGATCAGCAAAGCCCATCTGATTCGACTCAACAGAGTTCAGAGCAGACACAACTTGCGCAACAAAATCAAAAAGCAAACGTTCAGCAGAAGCCGGAGGATTTGTCCCAAGAGCAAATCGGTGAGGCAACAACCCAAGACAATCAACAGGCGATTGAGCCTGAGCTAAGGAAGCTTCAGCAGGTAGAAAGTGCGCGTGACCCAAGCCGACTTCTCCGAGCTCAAATCTTGCTCCAAGCTCAGCAAAAGAAACCGCCTCAAGATACAGGTAAGAAATGGTAATGAAGAGAATCATCAAACGACCTATTGTCGGCTTATTGGTCGCCGTGCTCACACTAATGAGCCCGCTAGCGCTAGCAACCAACATCACTGCCACAGTAAGTACCAACAAAGTAGTGAAAAACCAAGTGTTTCAGTTACGAGTGGTGGTTGACTCAAAAGTCTCATCTGATGCGTTGGATTTGTCTGGACTTGAAAAAGACTTTTATGTCGGCAGACCCAGCTTTGGCAGTTCCATGAACTTCATCAACGGAAAACGTTCCAACAGCAGTGAATGGAACATATCGCTTGCTGCACAACGCCTCGGTATCGCGACCATCCCTAGCTTTACCGTTGACGGCGCCACATCTCAGCCGATCACGATTCAGGTATCCGTTGACAATGATCAACCTCAAGTCCGTGATTTGGTTGAACTGCACAGTAGCCTAAGTAAAACAACACTTTACCCAAAAGAAAGCACTCAGTTGACCACCCGATTAATTGTCAAAGCCGACCCAAGACGACTACAAAATCCCAATATCATTGCGCCAAGATCACAAGGCATTGTTCTAGAGCCGATGGGAGAACCCAATCAGTATCAAGCTGTCGTTGATGGTGTTGAAGTCACTGTCGTCGATCAAAACTATCGAGTGACAGCACAACAATCTGGGCAATTCACGGTGTCGGGCATCGGCTTCACTGGCAGTGTCGTCTTTGGCGACAATCGGACTGGCACGACCAAACTGGTGTCAGCAAACACGCCAGCCGAAGAATTTCAAATCATAGTACAGCCCATTCCGAGTGAGTATCAGGGACAATGGCTACCAGCGGCAGCGCTGACCTTATCCCAACAATGGCGTGATTCCAATGGTCAGAACATCGATCCTTCTCAGCCATTTACGACCTCGGTCGGAGAGTCGCTCACCCGAGAGATTTACCTAGACATAGAAGGTTTATCTAGCGAGCAGTTTCCCGACCTCAAAGTAAACTACCCAGATTCAGTACGAGTCTATCAAGAGAAACCTCAGTTTAGCGATCTCGGGGATGGAAAAACGCGCATGACTTTAAAACAAGTCCTTATTGCTCAGCAACAAGGTCAAATCGAACTGAGTCAGATTGAATTGAATTGGTGGGATAGCAGCAATCATCATCAGGCAAAAGCCAGTTTAGACGGTTTACAGCTTTTCGTGAATCCCGCTGACCAAGTCAACAACGAGCCCATTTCAGCACCGACAGTGTCGTCGCCACAATCAAAAACCGTCACCATTTATCAAGCTGGAATCTGGCCCTATTTGACGGCGCTATTTGCCCTACTCTGGCTGGCTACCTTAGTATTGTGGAACAGAGCACGCCACGCAGACATACCTAACAACACCGAATCTGTTGCCAGTCCGACAGAAGATAAACTCAAGGGCGCCTTGGCGGCTGACGACAGATTACAGGCTAACTTCCTGCTCAATTGCTGGCTAGAAGAACACCCTCAAATAAACGCCGAGATTCGCCAACAAATTGAGCAACAACGTTCGATGATGAACCAGAGCAGTTACTCTCAATCCGAACAGTCATGGCAAGCAACTGAACTGCTCAGTTTGCTTAAAAAGGCTCGCAAATCGAAAACGAGTCGCAGCAACAAAACCTCTCAGCTCGCCTCTCTGTAAGCCGCTTAATAAAAACCAGGGCAGCCCATATGTGGCTGCCCTGTTCACTTTAACTCAGTTAATGATGAACTTTCAGTTTAATACCAAGTGATGAAATCACTCCTTATTAGTAAAAAGATCGATTAGACTGATAAAAGTATAGTTAGCAAGGGAATGTGGTTTTGGCTAAGTGGTTGTTCGTTGTTGGTTTAGTGTTTTGCTTGCCTACTTGGGCGAGCGTAGATCTCATTAAAGTCGATAAATCAAAGCGTCGAATGTATTTGATTGAAAACAACGAGGTGATCAAAGAGTTTCGAATTGCGCTTGGTAAGAGACCAAAAGGTCATAAAGTCTATGAAGGTGACCAACGCACACCTGAAGGACGTTATTTTTTAGATTTTGTTCTTGAGGACTCAGATTTTTATCGCTCTATTCATATCAGTTACCCTAACCAACAAGATTTAGCCTACGCAGAAAAGCGTAACTTAAACCCAGGTGGCAACATAAAAATCCACGGTCTAAAAAATGGTGAGACTCGCCCAGTCAACTTTGTGCAAAGCTTTGACTGGACGGATGGATGTATCGCTATCAGTAATCAGGAAATGGATCAGTTGCTTCAATTAGTTGAAGTGGGGACGCCAATAGACATTACTTGGTAGCTGATGGTAATTTTTCGCGAGTCACCCACCAGCACATCAAAGAGCCAATAGTCACCATTACCACCCCTTGAATAAAACTTTGAGTCAACACCAACCCCAAAATAAACGAAGAGATCACCGTCGATAGCACGGGAGTAAAGTAGGACATAGTCGCTAACAGCACCATGTTACCGCCTATAATCGCGTAGTTCCAAAGCGCGTATCCACTGCCCATTGCGATACCCGACACCAATAGAAGCCCACCGGATTCAAGAGTCAGAGTCATGCCAGTTTCATCACTGAAGGCGTACTTAATCCACAAAGAAACCGCCGTCATGATAAAAAATAGCGTTATCGCATTCTGACCATTGGAGATTCGTTTCGTCAGATTGCAGTAGATCGCCCAAAGAAATGCACCAATAAAGGCCATGGCATAAGTCGTGGGATTGGTCGCCACATTCGCGGCTATCTGCGCGAGAGACAGCCCCTGATCACCAGTGATGCTCCAAGCAACACCAAAGAAAGCCAACGCAATACTCGGATAAACCAATAGGTTGGTTTTCTTGCCACTGCCCAACACCGCAAGCAACACCGTTAGCGCAGGCCAGAGGTAGTTGATCACGAGCATCTCAATCGCTTGTTGTCGCGAGTTTGCCATTGCCAGAGCCAGCGCCAGACAAATTTCATACGCAACGAACAAGCCACCACCAATCAGAACGTAGCGCAAAGAGTATTGACGCAGTTTAGGTGCCCCCATCACCAGCACCAAAAACAGTGACGCTACTGTATAAATTGATGCCGCTCCGCCAACCGGCCCGAGCATTTCAGTGACGGCCCTTGCCAAGCCCATAACACTGCTCCACAGAAGAATAGCGATCATTCCTGCAATGGTGAATTTATGATTAGTATTGTTCATCGCAATTTGCTCAAAAAAAAAACCGAGCTGAACGCTCGGCGCTATCAAGTGAAAGGGAGTTAGACGATTGCCCAGCTGTGTGTCATCTCGACACCTTTTCCAAGCATTAAGCACACTGAACAATACTTTTCTAGCGAATCCGCTGCCACTTTCGCCACGACTTCAGGCGATAAGTTGTCACCTGACACCTCAAAGTGGATATTGACCTGAGTAAAAATACGCGGCGCGGTTTCACGACGTTCTGTGGTCAGTTTTGCTGTACATGCTGTCACTGCCTGACCCGCTTCTTTAAGACCATCAACCACGTCAACGGAACTACAACCGCCCGCTGCCATCAACACCATTTCCATTGGGCTTGGTGCCGTAGCTCCGCCGTTACCGTCCATAACGATTGAGTGACCCGACTGAGATTGACCCAGAAATTTAAACTCTTCTACCCACTTTACTTCAGCTTGCATGTATCTCTTCTCTATTGTTTAGGAGAAATGGCGTCATCTGTCGGGAATACTACCCCTGTTTGACGACGAATTTCTTCAAGTAACTTAGCGACAACGAGTGAACGTTGAGTGCATTGTTTATTGGCTGATTGTTGCTTAAATTGGTCTGCAAATTCAAGTGCTTCGTAATACATTGGGTTACTGACCTGATCGACGCTTTCATCAACCCGACACTTATCACTGCGTAGGATTTTCATCAGCTTGCTAGCAGTGGAAATCATTTCCATCTGCAACACCCCTTCTTCCCCCTGAATCTCACTAGGCAAGTAAGAGTCACTGGTCTTTGAGTGCAGGAGTACGACTTCAAAGCCCTCGTAATTAAGAATGACACTCCCACTACCATCGACACCTGAATCAAGCAGTTGCGCTTGTGCCTTAACCATCGTCGGTTCGCCAAATAACTCAATTGCCGAGCTCAGACAGTAAAAACCAATGTCCATGATTGAGCCATTGGCAAACTGAGGATTAAAGGTGTTAGGATTTTCACCAGCTAGATACTTGGGATAACGGGATGAGTACTGACAGTAGCTAATCATTCCTTTGCGTATCTGACCAATCGACGGTAACAACTGCTTTAGCTTTTTAAAGTTAGGCAAATGAGCCGACATAAACGCTTCAAATAACAGCACATTATTTTGCTCTGCTACCTCAAACATCTTCTTAGCTAGCGCGTAATTGGATGCCATTGGCTTTTCAACAATGACATGTTTTCCTGCTCGCATCATCTGAATAGCCTGTGGGCCATGCAACGAGTTGGGACTGGCGATATAGACCACATCGACTAGCGAAGAAGCGCCAAGCTGCTCTAGATCATCGAACAGTTTTGGAGAGCCATATTTTTGTGCAAAACGGCTTGCCTGCTCCATCGAACGCGAATAAACCGCTGTCAGCTGATATTCCTGGGTCATCAAAGCTGCTTCGATAAACTGATCCGTGATCCAGTTTGTTCCTATGACCGCTAGCTTTATCATTACAAGATCTCCTTAGTGAAGCGCAATTGTCTGTCCTAAACGGTCATGACAACGCGCAACGCAAGTAAAATTAACACTGCACCAGACAAGCGGTCGATCAACATCGCTTTGGAACGAATTTTATCAATCAGCTTAGGACTGGAGAGTAAAAAGGTAATTAGGGTATACCATAAGCCGTCAACAATCAGCGGCGTCATGACAATAAGACTTTTGGCGGTATACGTATCCCCTACCGCAACAAACTGGCTAAATAATGCAATAAAAAACAGGGCAATTTTAGGGCTTAGCAGAGAGATCAAAAAACCTTCTTTTGCCGATTGCCACACGCTAGTTTGTTCTCCTGATTCAAGTCGAGCGGCCACTCCCCCTTTCGAACGCAGTGCGTTGTAACCCAAATAAGCTAAGTAGGCTGCGCCAGCGTAACTGATTGTTTTAAAAAGCAAGGGAGATTGCTGTAGCACGACGGCTAAGCCAATGAGGGTGATAAAGGCATAGATGCCAATACCAAAGGCATGTGCCCACGCTGTCGCTAAACCGTTGACTCTGCCACCAGCGAGGCTATGTTTGGCAACCATCGCTAAACTCGGCCCCGGAGACATAGCCCCGAGAATACAAATGGTGAAAAGTGAAAGCCAAATCGTGAACGTCATTGATATTATCCTTGTTGGAGTCGAGCGATCTCGACATTGCTAACTGGCTATCCAAATTAAATCATACTGATAATGATCTGAAATCAAATGTTGTCATGGCCATAATGATTTCAAATCATACCTATTGAGTAAGGAGATGTCTGCATTGCATCAAGGAGATTGCTGCGCATCCACTGGTGAGCCTTATCCTGATCATACTTGGGATGCCACATTAACCAATAAAGATGCTCACTGGTCTCAAAAGGCAGAGGACGATAGGTCAAATCTGACTCCCTAGCCAGATGAAAAGCAATGTGTTCAGGCACTATCATCAGGTAATCACTGCTTTTCAGTGCATTCGCGGCAGCAGAGAAAAATGGCACTTTCAAAGCAATCCGCCGTTGATAACCTAGCTCAGCCAGAGCCAAGTCAGCATGACTATCCTTGTCACCCCCTCCTGTCACCTTGAGGTGAGGATAGGCGACCAGCTCTTGGCAAGTGATGCTTTCAAGACGAGCAAGCGGATGCTCTTTGCGCATCACACACATCGATTTATCATGACCAATTTTGATACTGCTTAAATGTTCGGGCTTATGTGACAGCATCGTTGACGCTAAATGAATCCCTGTCTGGTCAAACTGTGCCAAATACTCAGGCTGCCATAAGCGGTAAGCAATATTGACCTTAGGCGCCTGAGCGGTAGTCAAAGACACCACGTCCGGTAAAATATACTGGGCAACATAATCACTGGATGACAACACAAACTCTTGCTGCCATACCTTAGGATCAAACGGCTTATCGGCCAGAAGAGCATCAAACTCTCCAAGCAAGCTACGTAGCTTGTCCTGCATTTCAAGGGCTCTTGGTGTCGGCACAAGCTGGTTACCATCACGAACCAGTAACGGATCACCGCATACATCACGCAGTTGCGATAGCTGTCGGCTCACAGCAGATTGTGTAATATGCAGTCGCTGTGCTGCTCTGCTGACGTGACACTCTTCAAGTAAAACATGCAGCGAACGCAACAGATTGAGATTTAAGTTACTTAGCATGGTGTAAGGTGTTAAAAAATTCGGTTAGCACGGTGTGGGTCATCAAATGACGAAGCTCTGGGATTTTTTGCAATCGGTCTCGAATCGCATTCAATTGCGTCATCGTTTCAACTTCAACATAAAGCATCATATCGGTTTCTCCACTAATTGCATGGCACCATTTGACCCCATCAATTTGATAGATTTGATCGGCGTAGGTCTCGCAATATTGAGTCGAACTCGACATATCAAATTTCAACGCTAGATAAGCCTTAATGAATTCGGTGCTCTCCTTTTTTGCCACCGATGCGTGATAACCAAGAATAACCTTCTCAGATTCTAGTTTTTGAATGCGTGCGGTCACTGCTGAGCGCGAAAGATTTACCTGGCGTGCAATATCGCTTACGCTCTCTCGGGCATTGAGTTTTAAGATATTAAGAATCTGCTGATCAAACTTGTCCATTAAGTTACTTCCCATGTGCTCCAACTTATCCTGTCGGTTGAGTGCAATGTGACATAAAAAGTCGCCAGATGAAAGCAGACAAATTGACAGCGCTTAGTTAGCAAACCGACAATATGACGGCAAACTGCGACGAAATGACTAATGCATAGATAAGCCGCTTCAGCTAATCTATGTGAAAAAATATGCAGGGATGCAAGAAAAACATGAGCCAATTAAAACAAGAGATTACATTGCTGTCAGGGATCGGACAGCTATCAACGACCTTGCTAGGCACGGGATTATTTATGGTGCCAGCCATCGCTGCAGGCATCGCTGGTCAGTTGTCGTTATGGGCATGGCTGGTGCTGTTTATTGCCATCTGCCCTATCGCTTTAACCTTTGCTCAACTGGGTAAACACTTTCCCAACGCTGGCGGCACCGCCTATTTTGTTCGCAAAGCATTCAATACCAAACTTGAAAAAAGCGTCGCTTGGCTGTTTTTAAGCGTCATACCGGTAGGGGTGCCTGCCGCGATCGCTTTAGCCGCGGGTTTCCTGCAACAACTACTACCCGACGGCCTCGGGTCCTCGTTAACAGCGCAAATAGTAACCGTTGCACTGTTGGTTGGCGTCAATCTGGCAGGTGCGAAATCATCAGGCCGCCTACAGACCGTCATTGCCATCGCCATTTTTTCTTTGATTACGGCATTTTGGTGGAAAGGCGGCTTTACTGTCCAAGACCTCACCTTACCTCCTCTCACCACTGAAGGCTTACTGCCGATTGGATTGGCTCTTGGCGTGATGTTTTGGTGCTTTGTTGGTATTGAAGCCTTTGCCCATATGGGTGAAGAGTTTAAGAATCCACAACGCGACTTTCCAATCGCTATCATCATTGGCTGTTTTGTCGCGGGGGCTACTTATTGGATCTGTTCAATCATCATTCTCAAAATGGGCGCGTTCGGTAACCCCGCGTTCGACAGTACCTCTATTCCCTGGATATCAGAGCAGTTGTTTGGGGTTCAATTCAAAACACTCATCAGTGTGATTGGTTTTGCTGCCTGTTTTGCCAGTGTCAACCTATACACTCAGAGCCTGTCACGTATGTTGTGGGCACAAGCAAGAGAGTACACACCTCAAAGCGCAATCGCTCGTTTATCCATTCGAGGTGTACCCGCCAACGCCACCCTAGCCGTCGGCGCAGTGGTTTTGGTGTCATGTCTGTTCGGTGAAATGTCTGGCTTAGACTTGGAGTTTTTCCTTAAGCTCGCGAACGGAATCTTTGTACTTATCTACCTGCTCGCGATGCTGTCAGCCTATAAGCTACTGACCGGTTATAGCCGCAAGCTTGCGGGTCTCTCACTAGTACTGTGTAGCGCAGTATTTGTCTGCCTTGGTTGGTCGATGCTTTATGCAGTCTCTGTGTTCGCCATACTAAACCTACCTTGGAAAAGATGGCGAACGCTAAGACAGAGCAACGTTAGATAAGAAAACTTTCGACAACGTCAGAGTGGATTTGGAGAATACTTTGTGGTGTAACCGATTTCCACTCACTGCTTTGCTCTAAAGGCTCAGAAGCCAATACGATGTTGGCGCCATCTTGTTTGATAAACACGGTCGGCGCATCTTGGTTAGAGCTATAACGCACTACCCAGAAGTGTTGACCATCAGAAATACAGATCGACGCTTTTAGCGGATCGCCAATCTGTTTCTTTTCCATCTCGATACGAATCGTTTCCAACGTTTTTCTTATCGCTTCAATCGGGTTGTCTACCAAACCATTTTGCAACATTAACAGGAAAATCAACTCGCTGTCAGTTGTCCCCATACGTTTCAAAAATAGTGGCTCGCTGAGCAATTGCTGCAATGGGTACTTAACCTGATCAAAACCACCTATCTGACCATTATGAAGAAACATCCAGTTCTCATAGATGAATGGATGGCAATTAGAGCGCGAAACTTGCGTTCCGGTGGACGAGCGTACATGTGCCATAAAGCGATGTGAACGGATATGGTGAGCCAAAGAGCGAAGATTCTCATCTCCCCATGCTGGTAAAACTTCATGGAACTGGCCCGGCGTTTTCCGCTCGGTATACCAACCCAGTCCAAAACCATCAGCGTTGACACGAGTCACTGCTTTTCTCGCTTCTAAGCTTTGATGGACCAATGAGTGTTCCGGCTGATAAACCAACTCATCTAAATAGATCGGCTCTCCCTGATACGCTAACCAGCGGCACATGTTCTTCCCTTAATATGATGTTTACTTTGCTTCATATCATCACGATTCAAACAACTCGGCAAGCGTTTGAATGTGCATTTCTATCTCGTTTAACGCAACGTTTCCAAAACCAAGTACTGCACCAGACCAGTCTCGTTGAGTTTGACTAGTATGTTCATAATAGCTCAAAGGACGAATCACGATTCCACGTTGTTTCGCTAAGTCCGTCCACTGCTGTTCATCAACATAACCTCGCCATTTAAGGGTAATGTGTAAACCTGCCGCTTGGCTGATGACTTCAACCTTATCCGCGAAATAGAGCGTGATCATTTCAAGCATTCGTTGATGCTTTAGCTTATACAAACGGCGCATCTTGCGAATATGGCGGATAAGATCGCCTTCTGAGATAAAGTCTGCGAGAGCCGCTTGGGCATGAGTGGGCGAGTCCCCTGTTAGCGCATCTTTAATCATCAACGCCTTCTTAACCTGCGATTCCGGAACCACAAGGTAGCCGAGCCTCAAGCCGTTAAACATCACTTTGCTCAAAGAGCCAACATAAATCACATGATCGTCATAACCGGTTTTTGCCGCCAATCCCTGTAAACTTGGGTAAGGACGATGAGCAAACTGGAACTCACTGTCGTAATCATCTTCAATGATCCACCCCAGCCTCTGCTGCGCCCACTCAATCAACCTGAGTCTTTGATTGATATCGAGCGTTGTCCCCATTGGATATTGATTACTGGGTGTCACATAAATCACCCGTGCTTCGCTTTGCTCGACCCTCTCTAAATCGAGGCCATTTTTTTCTGTCACTGTCGCTTCAAGCAACGCTAAGTTGAACAGTTTGAGTACTTTAGCCATTTGTGTATAACCAGGCTGTTCCATTAACACACCTGAGTCCTGCTGCTTAGTTAACAACGCGGCAATGGCCAAAGCCTGCTGAGCACCAGATGTAATAATGATCCGACTGGGCTGACAAACCACGGAGCGACTTGATGCCAGATAGCTAGATAGCGCCTGACGCAACGCCATATCTCCTTGCACCTCTTGCCCTCCTAATAACGAGGCTCGACCTAAGTGACGCATGAGTAGCCTTTGCCATTTCTGCTGAGGGAATTGAGCCAAATCAGGAACTCCGGGAGCAAACGCTTGATTATTAATCGAAGAGGTGGTCACACACTGAGGTTCGGCCCGCGCCACAGAGGTGGCAACAAACTGATCGGGCAGTTCAAGTGCGACGAAGTAGCCTGACCCGATGCGACTTTCTAAATAGCCTTCTGCGTGAAGCTGTTCATAGGCGTGTATCACGGTGTTTCGACTCAGATTGAGCTCTTGTGCCAGTTTTCTCGTCGAGGGAAGCTTTAAGCCTTTACCCCATAACTGCGCGACTATCTTGTTGCGAATCGCCTCAAACAACGCGGTTTGTTTGGTGGTCGTCTTGTCATCAAGTTGCAAGTCGCCAATATCAATCAACGCCATAAAGTGGATCCATCCATTATCTAAAACTGGCTCTAAATTAAGATCCAATCTAAAGCTACATTAACGATAAATCAAACCGTTATCGAGGAGAGAGTCATGTTATCGACCACCAGCCGAACTGAAATTAAGAAAGGGGCGCATAAAGCCGTCAGCGACAGGCAAGCTTTGTACGACATCATCGATGAATCACTGGTCGCACATATTGCGATTACCACTCAGGATCAACCCTACGTGATCCCAATGCTCGCTTGGCGTGTTGACGACTATGTCTACATCCATGGCGCTCACAATAGCCGCTTATTGCGCAATTTAAAAAGTGGAACTCAGACATGTTTGACCTTCACTCTGTTTGACGGTTGGGTATTGGCAAGAAGTGCATTTCACCACAGCGCTCACTATCGCAGCGCGGTTGTATTGGGCCAGTTTACTCCGATTGAAGATCTGAGTGACAAAGACAGATTGCTCAATCACTTTATTGAGCAAATCGCGCCACAACGTACACAGGATGTCCGTTTAAGTAGCACTAAAGAGTTAAACGCCACCATGCTACTCGCTATTCCTTTGACAGAAGCGTCAGTGAAGATCAGTTGTGGTGAGGTAAACGACGATCAGAGCGATCTCTCACTAAACACTTTTGCAGGCTACCTACCCTATCGAACCGTTGTTGGTCCCCTAACGGCCGCCAGTGATTCCAAGCATCAGCACCTCCCTGATTACAGTCAGGCCTATGGTTCTCGTTGGCACGAGGAGACTTAATTCACTCTCTGCCCATCCAAAGCAAAATGCTGTATGTATTGGCTGGGCGTCATCCCGCGATTTTTCTTAAACATCCGATTAAAGCTCGCGGTATTTTGATAACCTAATCGTCTCGCCACGGTATCCGTGTCCACCCCTTTAGCCAGCATAGAGACAGCGATATTGCTCAGCACATAGCCACATACCGTTGAAAAGTTCATGCCCAGTTTTCTCAATGCTCTTTGAAGCTGTTGGGGCGACATAGCTAATAAGGAGCTAACATGCTCAAGAGTCGGCAAACCGTAGTAACGGCTATAATTGATGACCTCATAGATGACTTTGACTTCATCTTCAGGATCGGGCATGTTCAATAACTCATCGAGGTCAGCGAAATTCATCGCTAAACGCCCTTTCTGTATCTGGCTTTGCTGCTTGGATACCAAACGTAAATCAGAATGGAACCATATTTCCGTACATGAGTGGCTCCAATCGACGTCACAGCCAAAATAGGTGACATACTTACTGTGGTCTTTGCGTATCCCTGACAACCTGACCCGTAAGGGTGCAAAGTCGTCGCCAAGATACATACGCATTACTTTGACCAGAATCATCGCCATTCGAATACTGTCGTGAGCTTTACAACTCGGTTCAACATGCGGATTTCGATATGACCATTTGATGATGGAACCGCTGATGGACGCAGAAAGGAAAGCGCCATTTTGCAGGCTGCTCAACCCATAGTTAAGACGACGAATGGTTGAGGCAAAGTCGGAACCTGACAACAACCAATGACTAATCGCTCCAGCACGAGAAACTTCATGATCCCGCGCAAGATCCAGAATCACATCAGGGTTGCCAGTCAGACGCTCAAGTCTCGAGTACCATTCATTGACCACAGAGATGGGGACCAAGGTCATCGGATTATTGAAGATATCCTCAGGAATACCCAGCTCACCAGATCCAATGTTGTAGCGTCTACGTGCTTCATGGTGGATGTTCATAATCCCGATAGCACGGATAAATCTAACTTTCTTCACTGACAGATCCATTCATTTTGAAGTGATATTTGACTCAATGTGTCACAATGTCTACCAACTTTCAAATCTAGATCACAATCAAGCTCCGCTATTATATTGGAGCCTTGAATGAGTTTACTAAGTGTCCCGTTCGTTGGAACCAGCGCCGATACCATCTTGCACGTCGTCGCTACTGTTGTGCTTGTAGGCACTATCTCTGCCGCACTATTTGGATTTTGGAAATTCCACGAATTACCAATCAATAAAGCCCACAGTAAAGAGCATCATCAAATAGGATTAATAACTGCACTCACTTGGATTGGTTTTATCTGGCACTGGGTTTGGGTTCTCGCTGTCATTCTTGCATTCGTTGATGTGGAAAAAGCCATCATCAACCTTCGTGATACTTGGCGCCATGCACCAAAAGTCAACAACGATCAGGAGGAAGCGTAATGTTAGAAGGCTTAGCAGTATGGTCACTGTTTATCTATCTATTGCGTTTGATCGGTATGCCTTGGAACAAGGCAACGAAAACATTCGCCTATCTAGGTGGGGTATCCTGGCTAATGTTTGTTTGGGTTGGCTTAATCAACTTCACACCAATGGACTTATCCGGTGGTTCTGTTGTTCAATCTCCTCATATTCAACTGCGCCCTGATTCAACCAATGTTACGGGCAAAGTAGACAAAATCTACATTGAACCTAATCAACAAGTACACAAAGGACAACTTATTTACGAGATTGATCCTACCCAGTACCAGATTGCGTTCAATCAGGCCAAAGTGGCCGAAGAAGCAGCACAAGTGGCTCATCAAGTTTCGATTGAAGACATTGCCATTGCAAAAGCAACGTACACCTCGATGTTGCAGGACGTTAAGACGACTCAAAGTCGCTTAGCCTCAGCCAAAGCAGACTACGAGTTGCAACAGAAAATGCTTAAACGGTACCAAGAGCAGAACCGTGTGGTAAAAAATACCATTACTGCCAGTGATATCGATAAGCAGCAAACCACCGTTGAAAAAGCTCGACATAACATCGCAACGATTGAGTCTGAGTTAAGCAGTAAGAAAGTCGCGGCAGATAAAGCAAAGTTGGCGATTACCAAGTCAGAACTTACGGTTCAGAGCCGCCAAGCGGATTGGAAAACCGCAAGCGAACAACTGGCGAAAGCTCAATGGGACTTAGACAGCACCAAAGTCTATGCTCCGGCGGATGGATTCGTGACGAACTTTATTCTGCGAGAAGGTCAGCGCGTCTCTATGATGCCTCGCCTCCAAATGTACACCAATGAGAAATACGTATTAATGCGGGTTAATCATCAGGCTATCCGCAATGTCAAACCGGGTCAGCCGGCTGAATTTGCCTCTTCAGTCTACCCTGGTAAGATTTTCTCAGCTCAAGTAGAAGGTATTGTTGAAGCCACTGGTGAAGCACAGGGTAACTTATTAGGTATGGACCAATCCGTGCGCACGACAACGGGAAATAACTTGCAAAACAAGCACCACTTTGTGCGTCTGAAGATTGAAGAAGGTCAAGGCTACGATATACCTGTTGGTTCAGTCGGCTTGGCGTGGGTGAGCGGTGAAAAACCGATTGGATTCATGGCGTTTTTGGATGCAATTCGCGGAATTATCATCCGCATGAAATCGCAACTTTACTACTTCTATTCCATTTAACCACTGCAAGGACACAAATATACCGCCAGCCCGTCTGGCGGTATTTGGTTCACCAGCGATTAATATGGCTTAAAAACGTCCACTCAACCTCAATCCAATGCTCAAACTATTGTCTGTGACTCGCTAGTGTATTGTTTTTCTGCTAATTTCAACTACCGTGATAAACAGAATCTCCGTATAAACAACGAGGTAGTTAGTGAGCCAGTTCCAAGATCTCTCCACCCTTATTGCGCAGATCGCGCAAGCAGATGAAGCCGATCAGATTAGCATTCTTAATAACGCGATCGAACTTGGTTTAGATTCCGGCTCTATTGCACTGGTTCTTGAAGCCTTTCCCCTAGAGGATCGTGTGCGTTTATGGCGCAGTCTCCCTCTTGAACTTCATATCGATGCATTGACCGATGCCCGTGCTGAAGTACGTCATTCTATTATCGACCAGCTTTCTGAAACCGAGTTGAAGCTAACTCTAGCAAAACTCGACAACTTATCGCTTATCGAATGGGCCGATTCTCTTCCTGAAGAGATCATTAATGAAGCCTTGCAGTTAATCGAGAAAGACGAACTTGAGCTCTACGACCAAGCAAACCAGTACCAAGACGATGAATTAGGTCGTTGGGCAGAACGTAAAGTGGTGACATTACCTTTTAGTATTTCGGTCGAAAAAGCGAAAGGGTTGATGGAGCGATACAGCTATGATGCACCGCAAAAAATCTACTTAATCAATAAAGCTAAACAGTTTCGTGGCATGGTAAGTTACATTGATCTACTCCGTGCCGATCCTGTTGAGAGACTGAAAAATCTCGCATTAGACAATATCGTGCCCCTCAGTGCTAAGCTGAGTTTGGCGGAAAGTATCGATGCTTTGGAGCACTCCCCTCTACCCGTTATGCCCGTTACTGACGAATCACAATTGCTGGTTGGTGAAATAGATTGGCAATTTGCTCTAAGCAGCCAACGTGAAATCTACGAAGCGCGATTAATGGCCGGTACCGGTATGGACGAAGGCGATGACCTGTTCGCTCCAGTTGTAAAGAGCTCACAGAAACGTGGGGTTTGGCTTGGTATCAACCTAATGACGGCGATTTTAGCCTCTGTCACCATCGGGTTGTTTGAAGATGTCATCGCCCAAGTCGTGGCATTAGCGGTTCTAATGCCGATTGTTGCCTCAATGGGCGGTATCGCAGGTAGCCAAACCCTTACCCTGATGATCCGCGCTATGGCTCTTAACCAGATCACAACGGGTAACCGTTGGGCGCTACTTAAAAATGAAATTGGCATTGGTTCGATCAACGGACTGCTGTGGGCATTGATCATCGGCGCGATTGCTGGCTTATGGTTTCAATCATCAATCCTCGGGGCAACGATCGCCTTAGCCATCATAGTCAACATTATTACCGCTGCTATGTTCGGGGTGCTGATTCCAATCGCACTGGATAAACTTAAGTTGGATCCCGCTCTTGCGGGCTCTGTAATCCTCACCACAGTCACGGACGTCGTTGGCTTCTTTGCTTTTCTTGGCACAGCGAGTTTGGTCATGCTGTAAAGGCAGAATTAGCAAATATGATATTAGTTGCATTTTGCAATTTCAATATGCAAAAAGAAAGCGTAAATATCTGCAAATACCCGCCGTTTTAGCGCAATTAGTCGCTATTAAAACTGGCACATATACTGCGATAGTATGCTTGACCCTTTTTAAGCCGAGGGTCACCTAGCCAACTGACGTTGTTAGTGAACCTGATTTGTTCACATTTATAGCGGCCAATCTCCGAACTTGAGATTGGCCTTTTTGTTATATGAAGAACTGACTCAAACCATCGGCTCTCTACATCAGAAACATTCTTTTTTTAACCTTTAAACCAAATCCACCCAACAAGCCAACATTAACACCACTCAAAGATCGAAAATTAACCACCCATATTAGAACAAAGCGCAACGATGATAAGAAAACGTTTGCTTATCTGAAGATAATGGCTAGCACCAGCAAACACTAATTACAGAATGCCATATATGGCAACTTATACAAAAAATTCATATTTGTGTGAAATTAATCAGATTTAAGTTCAACTAAATTCATCTTAAATGTGAAATAAACATAAAAAAACAAAACCAATAACGCATTGTTTTTAATGTACTTAAAATAAACATATAAGGAATTTATTCAAAAAAATCACCTAGAGAATTGACAGCAAATTAAATATCAACATAATACGCGCCGTTTACCTAAAATATACTGACAAATTTTCATCATCATTCTATTTGCGGAGGTTATAGATGGCTGCGGACAATAACTACAGTCTTGGACCAGTACCGGACACAGCGAGAAAAGGCGTTGCTTCACTGACCATGGTCATGTTGGGACTGACATTTTTCTCCGCAAGTATGTGGACAGGCGGTTCACTTGGTACGGGGCTCTCATTTGACGATTTCTTCCTCGCAGTCCTAATTGGTAACCTCATTCTTGGCATTTACACTTCTTTTCTCGGCTACATCGGCGCTTCTACTGGTCTCTCTACTCACCTTCTTGCACGTTTCTCATTTGGTACTAAAGGCTCATGGCTTCCATCCGCTCTATTAGGTGGCACTCAAGTGGGCTGGTTTGGTGTCGGTGTTGCCATGTTTGCCATTCCAGTTCATAAAGCAACGGGAATTGACACCAACACCTTGATTATCATCTCTGGCCTGTTAATGACTGTAACGGTTTACTTCGGAATTAAAGCGTTAATGGTACTTTCAGCGGTTGCGGTACCCGCAATTGCTATCCTTGGTAGTTACTCTGTGTCTATGGCAGTAGACAGTGTTGGCGGATTGGCACAACTGCAACTTATTGAGCCTGAAACCCCGATGGACTTCTCAGTGGCGTTGGCAATGGTAGTAGGTTCGTTCATCAGTGCTGGTACCTTGACCGCCGATTTCGTTCGTTTTGGTAAAAAGCCAGCTGGCGCGGTACTGGTGACCATGGTGGCGTTTTTTATTGGTAACTCACTGATGTTTATCTTTGGTGCAGCAGGAGCGGCGGCAACAGGTCAAGCGGACATTTCTGATGTGATGATTGCGCAAGGATTACTGATCCCGGCTATCATTGTTCTGGGTCTAAATATCTGGACGACCAATGAAAACGCCCTATATGCATCGGGACTAGGCTTCTCTAACATTACAGGCCGTTCAAGCACCATAATGTCTATAGTCAACGGCATAGTAGGAACGATATTCGCTTTGTGGTTATACAATAACTTCGTCGGCTGGTTAACCTTCTTATCGACTGCAATCCCACCAATTGGCGGCGTAATCATTGCTGACTTTATCATCAACCGTAAACGTTATGGAAACTTTGCAAATGCCCAATTCAAAACCGTTAACTGGGCTGGTATTGTTGCTGTAGCCGTTGGCGTTGCGGCAGGTAAATTTATTCCGGGAATAGTACCGCTAAACGCTGTACTTGGCGGTGCACTTTGCTACGCACTTCTAAACCCACTATTCAACAAATACGCGCTGAAAACACAAGCAGCGTAAGGAAGCATCATGACAACGCTATTGATCAAAAACGTAACACTACCAGACCAAGAGGGTTTGAAGCAGATCCTGATTGAAGACGGTCAATTTAAGCAGATCTTAGACAACGATGCTGATTTGGCTTACCAAGGAAATCTTCTCGACGCAGAAGGTGGATTAGCTGTTGCGCCGTTTTGTGAACCACATATTCACTTAGATACCACCCAAACCGCAGGTGAGCCTAACTGGAACATTTCAGGCACTTTGTTTGAGGGGATTGAACGCTGGGCTGAGCGCAAAGAATTGCTTTCTATTGACGATGTCAAAACACGCGCTAAACAGACTCTGAAATGGCAAATTGCCAATGGTGTCCAACACGTCCGTACCCACGTTGACGTATCAGATCCAACACTGACTGCGCTAAAAGCGATGGTTGAGTTGCGTGAAGAGATGAAACCATGGGTTGATATTCAAATCGTCGCTTTTCCGCAAGAAGGAATACTCTCCTACCCAAACGGTAAAGAGTTGATGGAACAGGCAGTACAATTAGGTGCCGACGTGATTGGCGCAATCCCTCATTTCGAGTTCACTCGCGAATATGGCATTGAATCTCTGCATTATGCCTTCGAGTTAGCACGAAAATACGATTGCCTGATTGATGTTCACTGTGACGAAATTGATGACGAACAGTCGCGCTTTGTAGAAACCTTAGCAGCGCTCGCGCATAAATATCAGATGGGTCACAAGGTGACGGCAAGTCATACCACGGCTATGGGGTCATACAACGGTGCTTACGCTTCTCGCCTGTTCCGTTTACTGCGTATGTCTGGCATCAACTTTGTTGCGAATCCTTTGGTCAATATTCATCTTCAAGGACGCTTTGATGATTACCCTAAGCGTCGCGGTGTCACGCGAGTTAAGGAGATGCTGGCAGCCAATATCAATGTCTGCTTTGGGCACGATGATGTATTTGACCCTTGGTATCCGTTGGGCACGGCGAATATGCTACAAGTGCTTCACATGGGGCTGCATGTTTGCCAGGTGATGGGTTACGAGCAAATCAACAACAGTTTAGATCTCATAAGCACCAACTCAGCACGTACGCTGAACATTACCGACAAGCATGGCATCGAAGTCGATAAACCTGGGAGCTTGCTGATTCTACCTGCTGAGAATGGTTTTGATGCCGTCCGACGCCAAGTTCCTGTTCGATACTCTGTACGCGCAGGTAAGATCATTGCACAAACTCAACCTGCAACAACGGAAATACATTTGGATAGTACTGAAAGCGTGACGTTCAAACGCTAAGAAAACCCCACTAAGCTTTCGCCTAGTGGGGTCTATTCTTACTCGCAGCAATCCGGCTACTAATAGGTGCTCCCTGCATCTATTCCTTGATAGTACGCTGAATCCTTCAGCACTTTCCTTATCATCGCCTTCCTAGCGGTGTCCTTCGCTTTCCATGCCAATTATTCATCCTGAATAATCGAATCTTCTTCCTGAAGATGACCTATCCTTGGGTCTTTCCTGTTCCGTGTCTGCATCCTGCCGACGAATTAAGACTAAGCGAACGGTATTTTTTCACAACGGGTAAATTTTCATTTTTGATAACTTTTCCTTTGCTCAAGAAACATACAAAACACTTAATATTAATAAGTTACGATTAACTTTACTGTTTTTCTCAAACAACCAAGCTCTCAATGCTCACGACCTCGTGAGAGATCTCGCACAAGGTGACAGGCGCATCACTGCATTCTTCTATTTTGATAAAGTGACTTGGGTCACTAAGCCTCCTTGTACGAGAGTGAATCCACCAAACAGCAGCGCTTTTTTCTGGACTAACTGCACTTAAATTAGGATATTATGACCAGATCAATATCACAGAACTCAATTAACCTAGTTCAATTCTAGGCCGATATCTTTTAGAGGACAGACTCAATGATTTCTAAGTGGGCTCAACGTTTTTACCAAATGGCGGAATTAGTCGGCTCTTGGAGTAAAGATCCGTCTACTCAGGTTGGCGCCGTTATTACTAAACAGAACCGAATTGTCTCTGTGGGTTTCAATGGCTACCCGCACGGTATTTCCGATAGCGCGATGACCGATGATCGAGAGATGAAATATTTGAAAACGCTTCACGCAGAAGAAAACGCCATTTTGTTTGCTAAACGTGATTTAGATGGATGTGAAATCTGGGTAACTCACTTTCCTTGCCCGAATTGCGCCGCTAAAATTATCCAGACAGGTATTTCCGCAGTCCACTGCCCTGAGCAAACAGCTGACTTTCTATCCCGTTGGGGAGACAAAATCACCGTAAGCCAAGAGATGTTTTTGCAAGCCGGCGTAAAGTTGAACTGGCTGCCATTGAGCGAACTTGGTCAACCTTAATTAAAATCTAAGGTCTCAAACAATTGTTGTGATTTGTAGGGTTTAGGCAGATAAGCGTCCATACCAACGCCAAAACAATTCTGAATTTCTTCAGGCAATACGCTAGCCGTCAAGGCAATAATCGGCGTGTAATACTGCCATCCTCTTGAGTAAATGGCTTGAAAATTTCACTCAGCTTTTCCTGTGAAATGCCTACCCCACTGTCAGCAACATGACAAACGAGGAACCCTTCCTGTGCTGCCACTTCAATACTGACCGATCCCTGTTGGGTGAACTTCACCGCATTACTGAGCAAGTCCATCAGAACTTGTTTAAAGCGAAAGTCATCGATATCAATATGGTTAGGAAGATCATCCGCGAACTCAACTTTCAATTCGACGTCCTGCTTTAGCGCTTTTGAACTAATCATATTAATTGTGTCAAACACCATTTCTCGTAAACTGACGCTGTGAATTGATAGCATCAGGTTTCCAGATTCAATCTTAGACAAATCTAAAATATCGTTGATCAGCACTAGCAGGGCATGAGACGAGGTATCAATGTCCGACAAAATCTCTTTCTGGCTGCTCGATAGATGGCTAGCCGAGAGTATTTCCGCCATGCCAATAATTCTGTTTAGGGGCGTGCGAATCTCATGGGACATATTGGCAAGAAAGATACTTTTTGCTCGGCTGGCTGCCTCAGCGTCTTCTTTTGCCATTACCAGTTTTTGTTCATACTCTTTTTGTTGTTCTATGATTTGGTTGAGCTCGCTGTTGATTCGCATCAGGGTGCTATATCCCCAGGTAAACATCACAGTAAAAATGGTAACGCCTAAAATTGCGATTAACCACAGTGCTTGCTCCGCGTTGCTGATGGCGTGTTTTAGTTCGGTTTGCAACTGCTGGGTGAAAAAAATCAGTTGTCGGTCTTTAACCAGCAGGCCTTGCTGAAAATCTCGGCTAGCCAAAATGTCGAGTAGCACATCGATCTGCTCAGAGTCCGCGCCGAGATTAATAAATTTGTCCAAATAGAACTGCTGCCTTTCACTGATACGAAAGTACTCCTCCGCATAATCTGTGTATACCCAACCGAACCAGTTGATTTCCTGAGTCAGCCAAGCCTCTCTCTCCATCCAGTAATAGAGCCAACTCAAATCAGAAAGCACCAAATCTAAGCTGTGAATCGCAATAGAAGAGTTATGGCTAGCCAGTGGTTGCACTTTCAAGCAGAAGCTATCTTAACCAAGGATATTAGTGCTAACAGGTATGCGGGGCTAGATTACAGTTTGGGGAAAACCACACCTTATATTCAATATAGTCAGGCTCGGGTTTCAAGAACCAGCGAAAGCTACTTAGCCGGATTTCGTTATGACTGGACACCACAAATCAATACATCTCTCGAATGGCAACGGTTCACAGGAGAGCAAAACGTGATCAGTGGACAGTTTACTCAGTTGCAAGATCCGAGCAAACCGCTCGCGTCTAAAGTCGATGTCGTTTCCGCGGGTGTATCGTTTACCTTTTAAGTGTATTAATCAACTTTGATCACATACAGACGAGATAAGTCGCATTCTTGTTACATATTTTATGTGCGACAAGTATTTTTCATCACGAAATAAGCCACATCCTTTAAAAATGTCAATAGGCGATCCCTCGTACTCATTACAGTATTTTTCGCCAAATCACCCTCAATCTATAGCCTTTAGGTCTCATATTAATTTTACTAGCAGAATAAGATGTTAGGCCTTACAATCCTGCCGCATAAAAATTACAAAAATAATACATAGTTTATTTATCTCTACCTGCTCCCCTACAACAGCAAAGTAGAGTCAGTCCCCAAAACGTGAAAGGTCCAAACGAAACATGAGTCCAGAGAAACATCTTTTAGACTGGCAAACTAGCCAAACGATTGCGGAATCTATTTCTCCCCTGCTTGGTCAGCTTTACCGTCAGAAAGGCGTAGAAGTTTTACTTTTCGGTAAAACACTAGTCAACGCGGCAACCATTGATATCATCAAAACTCACCGTCTAGCACGCCGTTACACAGGTACTTCTCTTACCCCAGAACAAACTCTTCCACTGATTAAAGCGCTATCTGAAATGGAACTGTCACCATGTCGTGTCGACGTTGGTCAGCTTGCGCACGAGTTCTGGAGAGGACGAGATGATGAGCATGGAGTAAAGGATTTCCTTCACACTTCTCTAATGGGTGCTATGGATGGCAAGAGCGTTACGGAACCACGTGACGTCGTGCTTTACGGCTTTGGTCGTATAGGCCGTCTGCTTACTCGTCTACTTGTTGAGAAAAGCGGCCCAGGCTACCCACTAAGATTAAAAGCCGTTGTCGTTCGTGGTGGTAAAAAAGGCGATCTAGAAAAACGCGCGAGCTTGCTACGTCGTGATTCTGTTCACGGTCAGTTCAATGGCAGCATCATTGTTGATGAAGAGCGCAAAGCAATCATTGCAAATGGCAACTTTATCCAGTTTATCTACGCAAACAAACCACAAGAAATTGATTACACCAGCTATGGCATCAAGAACGCTCTCGTTGTTGATAACACAGGTGTATGGCGTGATGCTGAAGGTCTGAGCCAACACCTAGAGTGTAACGGCGCAGAAAAAGTTCTGCTGACGGCTCCAGGCAAAGGCGACATTAAGAACGTTGTGTTTGGTGTTAACGACAGCGTTATTCAACCTGAAGACACGATTATTTCTGCGGCGAGCTGTACAACGAACGCTATTACTCCGGTACTAAAAGCGATCAATGATAAATACACTGTCACTTCTGGTCACATTGAAACCGTTCACTCGTTCACTAACGACCAAAACCTAATAGACAATTTCCACTCAGGAGAGCGCCGTGGTCGTAGCGCTTCGCTAAACATGGTATTGACTGAAACGGGTGCAGCGAAAGCGGTTGCCAAAGCACTACCTGAACTAGCAGGTAAGCTAACTGGTAACGCAATTCGAGTACCAACTCCTAACGTCTCTATGGCTGTTGCAAACCTTAACCTAGAAAAAGGGACTAACAAGGAAGAGTTGAACAACTACCTACGTGAAGTCGCTCTGACCTCTGAGCTAGCGGCCCAAATCGATTACACTGAATCTACTGAAATCGTATCAACAGACCTTGTTGGTTCTCGTTTTGCTGGTGTCGTTGATGGCGCGGCGACGATTGCTCAAGATAACCGTTGTGTTCTGTACATTTGGTACGACAACGAATTCGGCTACAGCTGCCAAGTTGTTCATTGTATGGAACAGATGATGGGTGTTCGTTACAAAACGTTCCCTACAAAATAATCTCGCGGGATAAATAAGCGGGTTCTATTGAATAGAGCCAGCTTATAACAGAATATCGCTCTCACCTTCTCGGGAGCAAAACTCCACAACACTAATACCTATAATAATCCCCCGTAGTTGCCACTTCTGTTTTATGGAAGTGGCCTTTTTGTTTTCACCACGGGAGAGTATCAAGTGCCGTCTATGCTACGGTTTTTATTTGGAGACTTCTTCAAATTCACCCTCAATAACGTTTTTACGATTACCTTGGCTGAACATAGGGTGGTTCATTTTAATTGCTCGTTCGAGTTTTTTACCTGTAATAAGCGCCGCTATCGTTAGCGGTATAGCTAGAATCAAGCCAAATATGAGGGTAAATAAACCGATGAAAAGCGCAAATACGCCAGTAATCATTCTATTCATAATCAATCCTCTATTAAGTTAGCTTTAGCTTAACGAACTCAAATGAATCAAACATGAACAGAAGTTTTAAAAAAACGCCCAACAGTGTTGGGCGTTATTGTTACTTATCGATTGGGAATAATTTGCTTTCAAATACCGTCGCGTAAACGGGTATATCTTTAAGATTGTGTACATCCACTTTGTACGGGTCTTGCTCTAGAATCGTAAAGTTCGCCACTTTACCTACTTCAATACTGCCCAGACTGTCTTCCATTCCCCAAGAGTATGCCGCTTCAATCGTAATACCACGAAGTGCTGCATCCAGTGACAAGGCGAGATCCGGACGCAGGGCTTGTCCTTGGTTTGTTTGACGTGTTACAGCGCTCCACGCTAACAACAATGGATCTGATGGAGCCATAGGCATATCAGAGTGAAGTGACACAGGAATTCCTTCTTTCTCGATCGTGGCTAGGCGCACCATAGAGTGAGCTCGCTCTTCACCTAGACCCACCTCACCAAAACGTTGGCCAAATCCAGTAACGTAATATGGATTGACGCTGATAATAGCCCCTAACTTTTTCAACTCTTTGATCTGTTCATCGGTCGAGTTTGCAAAGTGAACGATTGTAAAGCGGTGATCATCACGAGGATATTCAGCCTGACGACGCTTCATAATCTCTATTAGTTTTTCAACACCTTCGTCACCATTTACGTGTACGAGGATCTGGTAATCTTTTTCCCAGAACGCTTTCGTAATGGCTTCCACATCTTCTGGTGTTTGGATCCACTCTCCATGGTGACCATCCAAGTAGCCATCTTTCATTTTCATCAGCTGTGAAATGATTGCGCCATCAAACAAGATCTTAATCTGCTTGTCGAAATAACGAACTTTTCCCTCTTCCGGTAAGGTTTTAGTCACCTCTTCGACCGCTTTAACCACTCCTTCTTTACCCTTCATTAGGAAAGGCGTTTTGCTCTCAGGAGTGAAGAATGAATACATAGGCGTCGATTCTGCGCCTAATATTCTCAGATACGTTTCTGTCATCTCGGCTGGGATAAATGCCCCTGGCTCATTGTAGGCTGTGACGCCTTTTTGATGCAGCATCTCAACCATCTGATTTAGACCAAACTCGAATCTTTCCTGATTGCCAAGATCTTTGTAGATACGTGGCAGCAAGTAAATAAGCGCCCCACCTTCCCAGAAATGGCCGTTAGCAAGATCAGATTGCCCTTGCACTTCAGTGCCAAGTGTATCTATATCCTGTTGATTTAGACCATAGCGTTCGACAAAGGCGCTATTAACATAGAACTCGTGCGCCGAACGGTGCCAAACGGCGATCGGGCGAGTTTTGGAAACGCTATCCAGTACCTGGCGATTTAACTCACCATGGAAAAAATTGTTATAGCCCCATGTCCAAAGTACCTCATTGGGATCAGTCAGTTCAGCCTCAACCGTTTTGAGTGCAGCTAGATATTCCTCATGACCTTCAACAGCTGGCCATGTGCGGCTTGGAAGTTGCCACTCTTCTGGAGCGATCACTGGCATGCTCAATGTAAGAGCACCTAAGAAGGGGTGAAGATGTTGCTCTATAAAGCCTGGCATAATCACTTTATCACCGAGATCAATCACTTTCGCGCTCGGATAAAGTGCTTTCGCCTTATCTTCTTGACCAACAAATAGAATCTGACCTTGATCATCAGCAAACACGGCTTCCGCTCTCGGCTGCTCGTCGTTCATGGTAATCACAGAGCCCCCCAAGTAAAGCGTACCTGATGGCGCGGGTGAACTGTTTGCAGTATCAACTTTGTCTGCTGGGCTGCATGCACTTAATAACGCAGACATACCGAGTACCGCAGCAGCCAAATATGTTTTTCTAGCCGTAAATAACTTCATATTATCTCTCTTACTTATCTATTCGAATCCTGCATCAAAACAAACGATTTTCTTGGCAGACGATTTCATAACTGACGCGTATTTATCCACATTTAACAAACAAATAATGTAGGGCAATACCTCATTCCCTACGCGTATCAAAAATGAGACTTCTTAAATCTGCATACGACTACAATATCAGGCTTGAGACCTTGTTTTTGCGTCTAAACTCCAATAGATGTTGCAGATAATTGACAGTTTTGTTATCTAGTATTTTAACGAGTCGCAAACACACCTATAACAATAAGGATTGACAGATGAGTACTGGTCAACGAGATATAACCTTACGTTTTCTAGCTGAGCCCGGAGATGTTAACTTTGGCGGTAAAGTCCATGGTGGCGCCGTAATGAAATGGATAGATTTAGCGGCATATGCTAATGCTGCCGGATGGAGTGGTAAGTATTGTATTACTGCCTACGCAGGCGGAATTCGCTTTGTTCAACCTATTCATGTGGGTAACTTGGTCGAAGTCAGTGCCAAAGTGATTTACACAGGTCGAAGCTCCATGCATATCGCAATCGATGTACAGGCTTGCGATCCTAAAGAGCTCAAAAATCGTCTTACAACTCACTGCATCGTGATAATGGTAGCAGTGGATGAAACAGGTACACCAACGTCTGTTCCAGAATGGATTCCAGAGACACCTGAAGACATCGAATTACGCGACTCAGCCATCCGTCTGATGAATATGCGCAAGCAGATCGGTGAAGAGATGGAAGCTCACGTCAAGTATCTGAAATAACCCATTCAACACACGGTTGTGATGGCAGAGAGTGTTTTGGCACCACAACCCAGCCTCTGTCATTTTTCTTTCATGTTTCTTTGTTTAAATCCTTGAGCACAGAAACAATTGAAGGAATAGACCTTGAACCTGAGTCAAACCACATTGAGTGAAACAACGCTGTTAAACCTTAAAGCGATCGAATATCAATGGGTGAGAACAATGTACGTTGAAGGGTATAACGACACAGAGATTAACCACTATATTCGTACTTGCTTCGGTGGTGATGAGCTGTTTGCTGATCTCTTTCGCAAAGTAGCGTTATCACAGGAAAGTATCTACGTGCTTCTGCAACATTTAGGCTGTGCGCCTTCTAACCGCGAGCTATAAACCCTAGCATTTCTGTGCTTTTTGCCGCAACTATCTGCAACGCCTCTATGCGTTGCATTTTGTAATCACCGCCTCCTCGCAACACAGCTATTCGACCCTGCCGTTCCATTTTTGCCTCCGTATAATCCCTTGGTAGCTGAATTTCAGGCATAAAAATACCCGGACAAGCCGGGTAATGGTTACAAAAACTGTTAGTAGTCAATAGTAAGGAATCTAGCTAACAGCCAGCTATGCGTAACGCCAGTTATGCTCTCTTCTTAACTGATCGGCGGCCAAACCAAAAGTGTTAAGCAGAGAAACAAATGGGCGACCTTGCGGTCGCCCTTATCGTTCTTATTAACCTTTCACACCACCGGCGGTCAATCCTCCGACCAACCAGCGCTGAGCAAGTAAGAATACGATGGTTATTGGTAAGGCAGACAGTACTGCTGCCGCTGCAAAATCGCCCCACAAATAGTTTTGAGGGTAGAGGTATTGCTGCATACCAACCGCTAATGTGTAAGAGTTTACATCAGAAAGTAGCAATGACGCCACAGGAACTTCTCCTACAACACCAATGAACGACAGAATAAACACTACCGCAAGAATTGGCACAGAAAGAGGGAGTAGTACCAATCTAAACGCCTGCCAAGGTGTCGCGCCATCAAGAGCTGCGGCTTCTTCCAATGAGGTGTCAATCGTTTCAAAGTACCCTTTGATGGTCCAAACATGCAGTGCGATACCACCAAGGTAAGAGAAAATTAGACCACCGTGTGTATTCAAACCAAGGAACGGAATGTACTGACCCAACTTATCAAACAGCGCATAAAGTGCCACAAGGGCTAGCACGGCTGGGAACATCTGAAAAATCATCATTGCTTTCAGAATCGTTTCTTTGCCTTTAAAACGCATACGAGCAAAAGCGTACGCTGAAGTAGTAGACAGAGCCACAATAAGCACAGATGTAATACCCGCAACTTTCACAGAGTTCCACAACCAAGTAAGAACAGGGAACGGCGGTGGTGTAACCGAGCCATCAGCGTTTGTAACAGAGAAACCTAATGCCAGTTTCCAGTGCTCCAGTGACGGATTATCTGGAATCAGACTACCCGTTGCGAAGTTACCTTCACGGAATGAGATCGCAACCACCATCAGTAGTGGGAAGATAATCGCTGACAAGAAAATCCATAGGGCAATATGCGTCGCCCATACGCGGTATTTAAGTGACTTACCTTGTACCATTGCCATTGTCAGTACTCCTTAATCTTGAGACAGCTTAGTGAAGCGTAAGTTGAGTAGTGCCAATCCACCAACCAATAGGAAGATAAGCGTTGCGATAGCACTTGCCAGACCAAAGTCCTGACCACCACTACCTTCAAAAGCGATACGGTAGGTGTAACTTACAAGTAGGTCAGTGTAACCCGCTGGCTCAGAAGTACCAATCATGTTTGGTCCACCTTGAGTCAACAACTGAATTAGAACAAAGTTGTTAAAGTTGAACGCGAAACTCGCAATAAGTAACGGAGTAAGCGGCTTGATCATCAACGGTAATGTGATAGTACGGAAGTTATCAAAGAAATTAGCACCATCAATTGCCGAGGCTTCGTAAAGGTCATCCGGAATCGCTTTAAGCAGACCCATACACAGAATCATCATGTAAGGGAAACCTAGCCAAGTGTTAACGATGACTATCATTGCCTTCGCCGTTAGCGGGTCTGAAAACCACGATGGACTGATACCAAATAGTGCTTCTAGTACCATGTTGATCTCACCAAAGCTTTGGTTAAACAAACCTTTAAAGATTAGGATTGAGATAAACGCTGGCACTGCGTAAGGCAAAATTAGCAACACTCGGTAGATTGCACGACCCTTAATCTCCTCCCATTGAACGATACTCGCAAGTACCAGACCAATGATCACGGTCAGACCAACGGTCAACGCTGAGAAAAGAATTGTCCAAATGAAGATGCTGACAAACGGTTCTTTAATACCTTCGTCTTTCCAAACTCGCTCAAAGTTCTTCGCACCAATGTCGACGACAAAACCAGGAGATACCGTCGCACCAATAAATTGGCCGTTCTCGTCAATAGGCTGGTAGAAACCAATCTCCATGTTTGGACGTAGAGTTTCACCAGTACGGTTGTTGTAGAGCGTCTCGCCGTCATCTTGCATCGTGTAGAGCGGTACAACCGCAGCAAACTTACGTAAGCCGCTCATGCGGATATCGTCACCATTTGGAAGGTGCAGGTCGAGATTACCCAGTGCCACTTTGTGGCTGATAATCGTCTTAATTTGTTCCTTGTCACCCTCAATCGAGTCAACAGGCTTCAAATCCATATCGCTTGCTGTCAGGGAAGCAAGGTCAAAAACATCAGTTGCTAGCAGTTGATCACCCTTCTTAATTGAAAGAAGGTGACCTGTCTCTGTTTTATACAGAGTGAATGGATAGCTATCACCACTTTGGAATGTACGATCCATCAGCACCACTTGGGCACGGTCAAATGAAAGTTGGTTTTTCGCACTGTAGTTAGTGAAAGCAAGACTGACCGTGTAAGCAAGAGGGAACAGGATGAATAGAATCATGCCTGCGATGCCTGGATAAATGTAACGGTGTGCGTATGTCTTTTTACTACCAAAAATGTACAACGCCAGAGCGGTTAAAATAAGGGTAAGTAGCGCAAAAGCCGTCTCACCACGAGAATACATAAGAACGGTTGCGTAACCATTAACAATACCAACAGAGGCCAATACGCCCCATTTGATGAGTACGCTTTTACTTGATGGCAAGCTCGTTGTTGTAGATGGCATAACATCTGTACCTTGAACTGACTGCATAAGAGAACCTGCTAGCGATAATAAAACTTGAAAAGGAGGAGAGGTTACCCTCTCCTCAAAAGGGTATTACTAAATTATTTGGTCATTTGTTTTTCTGCATCAGCAAGTGCTGCATCTACAGTTTGGCGACCGTCAACAACGTTAATGATTGCGTTTTTAGCGGCACCCCAGAATGCGCCCATTTGTGGGATGTTAGGCATGATTTCGCCATTCATTGCGTTGTCCATTGTGGCTGCAATACGCTTGTCAGCATCAAGTTCACGTTGGAATGAGTTAAGAGCAACCGCACCAAGTGGTTTGTCGTTGTTTACTTTACGTAGACCCTCGTTGGTTAGTAGGTAGTTCTCAATGAACTCAACCGCGAGATCTTTGTTTGGTGAAGCAGTGCTGATACCAGCAGTTAGTACGCCAACAAAAGGTTTTGAAGATTGGCCGTTGAACTTAGGTAGCGTTGTTACACCGTAGTTAATGCCAGACTTTTCAATGTTACCCCAAGCCCATGGGCCATTGATTGTCATTGCTGTTTTACCTTGGTTGAACGCTGACTCAGAGACAGAGTAATCCATGTCTGAAGAAATCACGCCTTTGTCGACAAGACCTTTCACAAAGTTCATTGCGTCTTTAACGCCATCTTTCGCGATACCTGCATCTTTCACATCGTAGCCAGCTGCACCATATTTGAATGCGTAACCGCCATCAGCTGCCATTAGAGGCCATGTGAAGTACGGTTCTTTCAGGTTCCACATGATTGCGGATTTGCCATCTGCTTTTAGCTTAGCGTCTAGAGCCGCGACTTCTTCCCAGCTCTTAGGTGGATTTGGTACAAGATCTTTGTTGTAGATAAGAGATAGAGATTCTACCGCTACTGGGTAGCCGATTAGCTTGCCGTTGTACTTAACTGCATCCCAAGCAAAATCGACAATACCTTCTTTAAGTTGTTTTGACGGGTTCACTTCAGCCAGTAGACCCGCTTCTGCGTAGCCACCGAAACGGTCGTGGGCCCAGAACACAATATCAGGACCGTCGCCAGTTGCAGCAGTTTGTGGGAACTTGTCTTGAAGTGCGTCAGGGTGAGCAACTGTTACCTTGATACCAGTATCTTCTTCAAACTGTTTACCTACTTCAGCAAGTCCATTGTAGCCTTTGTCACCATTGATCCAGATCGTTAGTTGACCTTCTTCGATAGCAGCATTTGCGCCAAATGAGCCAAGAGCAACAAGAGTTCCTAGTGCTACTGTGCTTAGGGCATTTTTCATGTTCATATCCTTTTTATATTTGTGTTGTAGGGCTCAACCAGAGGCTTCACCGTATTTCAGCAGTTATTTTCAGCCAAACGAATCAATGGCTCATCCTCCTACTCCCTACGCCCTCGCTATTATGGACTATTTTCGTGATCTCCATCGATACAGGTTAGCGACCTAAGTCACAAATCAACTCTCGAACGTGATCGAACTCTATATAAATGCAAGCAATAATTTGAACTCGATCTCTTTGTGCTTTCTCATCCCTTGATAACCTCATCCCCTCCTACTCCCCCTACAATTATTGCGTATAGGAGGATGTCGCTGACCTCATTTTTCCGCAAACTGCAGTCATCCAAGAGTGGATGGTAAGAACCCTTTCCAGTAAGACATGAATCATGTCACTGGTTGCAACGCCGCGAGGGTTTGCTAAGAGTACACAAGTGACATAGGTATTCAGGTAACTGATTCAACCGGGGGAGACGCTTGTGTTACACGGGGGAAGCAAACTTGACTTTGGCTTGATGGGTGTCGCGAGGAACTCCTTCACCCATATTTTCTTACCTGTAAAAAATCCATTTTCTTACCTAATTCCTACTATTATTGCCTTGTCCATAATTCATATAATGATAGGCAGTAAAATATAAAATTGATCGAGGACGAGCTAGATGGCGAGTGTCACGTTAAAAAATGTATGTAAAGCTTACGGTGACTTACTGATTTCAAAGAATGTAGATCTAGACATTCAAGAAGGTGAGTTTGTCGTATTTGTTGGTCCATCAGGCTGTGGTAAATCTACACTGCTACGCTGTATCGCTGGCTTAGAGGACATCACTTCCGGCGACCTATATATTGGCGATGAACGAATGAACGACGTTGAGCCATCAAAGCGTGGGGTCGGCATGGTGTTCCAGTCGTACGCACTTTATCCTCACCTAAACCTTTACGACAACATGTCTTTTGGTCTCAAACTTGCCAAAGCGGATAAAAACGAAATAGATAAACGCGTTGAACACGCAGCCGAAATCCTCCAGCTCAGTCATCTTCTAGAACGTCAACCAAAAGCGCTTTCTGGTGGTCAGCGCCAACGTGTTGCAATCGGGCGAACACTCGTTTCGCAACCCGATGTATTCCTACTAGACGAACCTCTGTCTAACCTAGATGCTGCGCTTCGCGTACAGATGCGTTCAGAGATCACAAAGCTACAGCGCAAACTGGGCTGTACCATGATCTATGTAACGCATGACCAAGTAGAAGCGATGACCATGGCTGACAAAATCGTGGTATTGGATGCTGGTTTTGTCTCTCAAGTGGGCAAGCCTTTAGAACTTTACCACTACCCACAAAACCGCTTTGTTGCAGGCTTCATTGGCTCTCCTAAAATGAACTTTATGAGTGTATTTATCGAAGCCGTTGAGAAAGAGCGCGTTATGGTTCAGTTGGCAAACGGGACGACTTTCTGGATCCCTGTCGATGGCACGACAGTGACGCGTGGTGAACGTATGTCACTGGGTATCCGTCCTGAACATTTACTACCGTCAAATCAAGGTGACGCAATCATTGAAGGTGAAGTCAATATCGTTGAAAAACTAGGTAACGAGACACAAGCTTATCTACATATCGATGCCGCTGATGCAGACATGATCTTCCGTCAACCGGATACCCTAGCGGTTGAACCAGGTGATAAGTTATCGGTAGGCATTCCAGCTCACCGTTGCCACTTGTTCCACAGTGACGGCAAAGCATGTCGTCGATTGTATAAAGAATCTGGAGTGGAGCTCGACTAACAAGTCTGCTCATTAAAACTCCCGCTGATAGAAAGCCCCTACTCATAGGGGCTTATTTAATCTCTATAGGCGATCATCATTGTTTCAGCCATACCTAGCCCTGTTTTCTTGTTTTGTAACGAGGTTTCAGCATAAGGCTACGCTGATTAACTGATGTAGCTGATCAGATCGTAACTTCCTGATTTAGTTCCATCAAATTACCCAACAAAGTCGTGGAAAATCGCTATTACTTCTGTTTTTTGTCTCTGATGGAGGTATAACCGTACTCATCAATCAGATTTTTCGCTTCATCTTCCGCCAAGTAGTGTACAAACTCTTGAGCGCTTTCGCTCAGACGACTTTGATCGTAAAGCACTAAGAACGGGCGGGCCAATCCATACTTCCCTGACGCAATGTTATTGGTATTAGGATCGACTCCCTCAAACTGAATTGCTTTAATCGAACTATCTACCGAACCCGTTGAAATAAAACCAATCGCCTGCTTGTTATGGTTAACGATCGTTTTAACCATACTATTACTATTAACGACTAAGTTATCTGGATTGATATCCGAGACCATTCGACCGTTAATCGTCTTAGTTAAGCCCATTAAGCTTTCAAAGCTATAACGCGAACCTGAAGACGCTTCTCGCGTTACCACAGCGATTTTTTGGTCACTACCACCGATCTGCTTCCAGTTAGTAATCTTGCCCTTGTAGATATCAAACAACTGATCTCGTGTCACATTGTCAACCATATTCGACTTATTCACGACAACGGCGAGTCCATCGTAAGCAATTGGCATCACCGTCAATGATTCAGTTTGTTCACTCTCAGTCAGGTAACGCGAGCTCATTCCTATGTTTGCAACACCCTTATTAACAAGCGTGATTCCCGCACTTGAGCCTACACCTTGAACCGCTATAAAGCTTTCAGGGTGAGTGGCATTGAATTTTTCCGCTAAGACATCCATGATACGTGCAACAGAAGTTGAACCTGATACGTTTACTTCTTTCGCAAATATTGGCGCTGAAACCAATGATGTAGATAAAAGTGCAGCCAGCGCAATGCGAATCATATTTTTCTCCTGATAGTTGATAGACTCGAGTTAACCGACCTCATAATATTTCCATAAGATGACAATTTTGTGAAAAACTGGGCAGATAAATAGTTCTGATGTAAATAGTATCTGTATGCATTAGGTATTCTGCTCTGATTAGAATACAGCACATTACTGAAGTGAGAGTGCAATGGGATTAGTAAGTTTGCTACAACGTCAGGTTGAAAGTCGTGCAGAGTCGATCTGTAAAGTGAGAAACCAAAACACACCAGCCGAGTTAGGTAAAGCCCGTTACGAGGTCACCAATAACGGTGTCATCTTCATAAAACAGCATTTCTTACTCGATTCAGCTCACTGCGATTACATGGATTATATTGCGAAACTATCTTGGTGCGCCAATGCCCAACGTTGGCAGTTGTTCATCCCCCATGAAACTCAAATAGACTCCTGGATACCTTACCCATTTCTGCCTCACAGTACCGACTTGACCGCCCTGATACGAGAAATAGATAAAGATCCCAAACAGATGTTCTGGAGTGATTGATATCGAGCGCATTCCATTGCCCAATAAACAAGGCCACTGTGAATAAAACACACCAAAATTAAATAGAATGATATTTAGTTAAGTCAACTGAAGCATTTTCATTGTAGGCTAATTTGACATTTATCAGCCTTTTACTCTAGAAACCAAAATCCTACATTTCTCATCCTCTTTGTGTAGGAAATATCGTATTTAATGCAAAACTATAAATGTTACCCCTATAAATCAGATCATATTCCATAAAGGTATTATAGAATATCACATGCATTAATATGATCAGTTGAGCAAGAATTGACATACATGAGCCACATCTAAATAAGGGTAAAGCAATTACTAAATTACCTATATCAATCATGTAGTTAATGTTTTTATTCAACTCACGTAACAGTAGCACTAACTAAAAAGAAGTAATACTATGTTTAGAAGTAATGGAATGGAAAAACACACCGTCCTTATATATGATGACCACCCTATCGTGTGTGAGTCACTTAAAATCATCTTATCCCGAATTAAATCGGTTGATAATATTGTCTGTACTAGCAATTACAAACAGGCTATCAGCATTATCTCTTCACATGAGTTTGATCTATTAATCTTGGACGTCAACTTAGATAGCGCCGATGGATTTCAGTTTTTCCGACGAGCAAAATCTCACGGATACAGTGGAAAAACTGTGTTTTTCTCCTGTAATAGCCAAGACTACTGCTCTAAAGTCGCTTATGAACTGGGAGCAAATGGCTACATAGATAAATCAGAGGGTCAGGACGTTATTATTAACGCCTTGGAAACGGTACTGAGTGGTTATAACTTTTTCAAGTCAAATCAGAGAGATATATCATCTAAGACACCCAAACTATCCAATCGGGAAGTGATGGTATTGAACTACTTATTGCAAGGAAAATCGAATAATGACGTATCGCATATTTTGGGGTTGAGTCCAAAAACAGTGAGTACATATAAGCGAAGAATCTTAGACAAATATGGCGTATCAAGCGTTATTGAGTTAATTGAAGTTAGTAAGCGAGAAGCAATTACTGGTGATTAACCTTTTTCGAGAATAAAAAATATGCGCAACGGTTATTTGAAATGCCAGTTAGACGACTGGCATTTTTTCGCAGGTAAGAAAGGTTACGAATCTGTCTCAGAAGCGGCCTCTTCTACACACTCTAAGTCAGCAAATACTTGAGTAGGTTTGGCAACTAAACTTCGCGTATCCTGATTAACTTCCGTTAACACCACTTCAAGAACATCACCCAAACGGTATGTTAGTTCTTTGTCGACAGAAACTGTGCCCATGTCACCGTTGCAATCCAGACGCTCTTTATTGGCTAAGATGAGAGAACCAGGGATAAAGGCTGCGGCACCATTCTCTAATAAACGAACACGCATGCCTGCACGGTTGATATCAAAGATTTCACCTTGGAATTTGGTTTCTTTCGCTGGCTCTTCCGCCAACGTACGAGCATATAGCCAGTCACCAACGTTACGTTCAGCAATCTTGTGGTGCTTTCTATGAATCGCCAACTCTTCGCCAACGGTTTCATCTGCAACTTGCTCAGGTTCTTTGCCTAAAATATACGCTTTCAACATACGATGATTGATCATGTCACCATACTTACGAATTGGTGAGGTCCAAGTCGCATAAATGTCTAAACCCATCGCATAGTGTGGTAACGGCTGATTGCCCATTTCACTGTAACTTTGAAATTTGCGAATGCGGTTGTCCAAGTAACTCGTCTCTTGTTGGCTTAACCAACGACGTAACTCAGCAAAGCCTTCCAACGTTGCCACAGAATCTACAGTGAACGGCAAATCGCCTTCTGCATTGACGAACGAGATAACATCTTGGATTTTCTCAGCTTTAAAGCCAGAGTGAGTGTTAAACACACCTGAATTAAACGCCTGCTTCAGTGTACGTCCTGCGCAAATATTGGCGGTAATCATCGCTTCTTCAACCAAACGGTTCGCACTGCGGCGCATATCGGCATGAATCGCGACCACATCGTTGTCTTCACTGAGTTCAAATCGATAGTCAGGACGATCAGGGAACACCACTGCATTCTGTTCACGCCACTGTGCACGAGCCAATGAAAAGTCGTATAAGTCACGGACAACTTGGGCCGTCACTTCGCTTGGTTGCCACTCATTGGATGAACCAGACTCTAACCAATCAGACACATGGTCGTACATTAGGCGTGCATGAGACTTGATATTGGCGGCAAAGAACTGGATATCATCCGCAATCACACCATCTTGTCCGACGGTCACAGTACAGCAAAGTGCTGGGCGAACTTCATCTTGCATTAATGAGCATAATTCATCAGCAAGGTCTCTCGGCAACATTGGGATATTGCGTCCAGGTAAATAGATAGTAAAACCACGTTCGCGTGCCACCTTATCCATTTCACTGTCTGCTGAGATATACGCGGTTGGATCCGCAATAGCGATAGTGAGTTCAAAATCACCGGATTGAGTTCTCTTTGCATACAGAGCATCGTCCATATCTTTGGTAGAAGCGCCATCAATTGTGACAAACGGAATGTGAGTCATATCGATACGTTCTAGATCGGCATCATCTTTAATTTCCCAGTGTTCAATACCAGCAGGTTCACTATTGGGTAAATCATTCTGAGCCAGTGTTACCCACCAAGGTGCGATCTTATCGTCCGCATCGGTGATTTTGTGGCTAATCTCGACAAAGAAACCATTGTCACCTTTTAGCGGGTGGCGAGTTAAATGACCGACGACCCAGTCGCCCTCTTTTAGATCATCGCTTTTAATACCTTTGCGTGTCTTCGCTTTTAAAGCCAGCTTTTTAAACTGCGGATGATCGGGGGTGACATTTAGGTTGCCTTTGATCAGTTTCACGCGACCAATAAAACGAGTTAGACCTTGCTCAATCAGCTCCTCAGGTTCCGCTACTTCACGCTCTTTCTCTGTACGGATAATGGCTTTGACTTTGTCACCATGCATACATTTCTTCATATATGGTGGTGGAATAAAGAAGCTCGTTTTACTGTCGACTTCTAAGAAGCCGAAGCCTTTCTCAGTTGCCTTAATCGTGCCTTCTTTCTTAGGAAGCGTTTCTTGAATTTGCTGCTTGAGTTGAGCCAGTAGAGGGTTATCTTGAAACATCTATCTTGTTTTACCGAGTAAGTATCTAACCAAAAAAATTCCGCCCACTATATCACTGTGTCTATAGCCTAGCTAGCGCATAAACATGACAACTTATCGTTTCGGCATTAATTCAATCAGTTAGCCTATGCCGTAAAATGGTCAGATTTCATGCTATTGGTGTATCGAGATGAGCAAGATATAAACTAGATGACTTAATTCAGGGATAAATTGTGATGAAATTCAATTTTTTCTAGCTTTTTTTATGCTTTTAGGGAATAATCCGCCCCCTTATTTACGTCCCTAGTGGCTTGATGCGATTTACGACTTTTCCGCATCTGAATGGAATCAGCTCTCAACTGGATTGGTATTGGAATTGGTAGAGCTCGTGGGACCTTTTGTTGACATATATAAAGTAGGATCCCAATGACAGATTCCGTAATTCAGTTCAGCGACCTAGCGCTTAACGACTCAATCCTTTCAGCTCTTGAAGGTATGGGTTTCGTTTCACCAACTCCAATTCAGGCTGCGGCTATCCCGCACCTATTGGCAGGTAAAGACGCACTAGGTAAAGCTCAGACTGGTACTGGTAAAACTGCGGCTTTCTCTCTACCTCTTCTTAACAAGCTAGACCTAGCACAACGTAAGCCTCAGGCTATCGTTCTTGCACCAACTCGCGAACTTGCGATTCAGGTAGCGGCTGAAATTAAGAACCTAGGTAAAAACATCGATGGCCTTAAAGTGCTCGAGATCTACGGTGGTGCATCTATCGTTGATCAAATGCGTGCACTTAAGAACGGTGCGCAAATCGTAGTCGGTACTCCTGGTCGTGTTCAAGACCTTATCAACCGTGATCGTCTGCATCTTGACGAAGTTCATACATTCGTACTTGATGAAGCAGACGAAATGTTAAACATGGGCTTTGTTGATGATGTAACAGAGATCATGGAGCACGCTCCAGAATCTGCGCAACGCGTACTATTCTCAGCGACTATGCCTCCAATGCTGAAAAGCATTGTTGAACGTTTCCTTCGTGATCCAGAAACGATTGACGTTGCTGGTAAAAACCACACGGTAGACAAAGTAGAACAACAATTCTGGGTTGTTAAAGGCGTAGAAAAAGACGAAGCGATGTCTCGTCTTCTAGAAACTGAAGAGACTGACGCGTCAATCGTATTCGTACGTACTCGTCAAGACACAGAGCGTCTAGCAGACTGGTTATGTGCACGTGGCTTCAAAGCATCGGCACTACACGGTGATATCCCTCAGTCTCTACGTGAGCGTACTGTTGATCACATCAAACAAGGTGTTATCGATATCCTAGTTGCAACTGACGTTGTTGCACGTGGTCTTGACGTTCCACGTATTACGCACGTATTCAACTACGACATCCCATTCGATGTTGAATCATACATCCACCGTATCGGTCGTACAGGCCGTGCTGGACGTAAAGGTAAAGCAATCCTTCTCGTTCGCACTAACCAGCTACGTATGCTGCGTACTATCGAACGTGTGACTAAATCATCAATGGAAGAGATTCAACTTCCTCACCGTGACAAAGTTGCAGAGTCTCGTCTAGCTAAACTAGGCGCAGAACTAGAAACAGAAAAAGAACACAAAGCACTAGAAAAATTTGCTGAGCTTGTAGAAAAGCTTCAAGAATCTCTAGAACTAGACGCAGCGACATTAGCCGCTATCCTGCTTAAGCGCCAACAAGGTAAACGTCCACTGTTCTACATTGGCGAAGACCCAATGACTGAAGCAATTGAGCGTGACAAGCAACGTCGTAAAGAGCGCCGTGAAGGTGGTCGCTCATTCAATACTCAAGATTGGGATACTTACCAACTTCAAGTTGGTCGCGAGCAAGGTGTTCAGGTTAAAGATATCGTTGGTGCACTTGCAAACGAGCTGGGGCTGACTAAAGGTTCTATCGGTGCAATCAAACTAGCACAAGGCGAAACTTACGTTCAGCTACCAAAAGCGATGTCTTCTGAAACTGCTGGCAAACTACGTAAGCTACGTATCCGTCAGAAGCAAGTTGACGCTGTAGTCTGTGACTTCAACGATTTCCGTGAGCCACGTCGTAGCGGTCGCGATGGTGGACCTCGTCGTGACGGCGGTTTCCGTGGTAACCGTGAAGGTGGTAATCGTGAAGGCGGCTACCGTGGTAATCGCGAAGGCAACCGTGAAGGTGGCTACCGTGGTAACCGTGAAGGCGGTCGTGATGGCAACCGTGAAGGTGGTCGTGCTCGTCGTGAAGGTGAACGTCGCTTTGACCGTAACCGTGGTGGTGATCACCGTGGTAACTACCGTGGCGAACGTGGTCACGGTCGTAGTACTCGCAGCGAAGGTTAATCTACTGCTTGAATACAAAAAAGGATACGCATTGCGTATCCTTTTTTTATTTGTTAATCATTTAGCATTGTCGCGAAAAACATACTTATCCATCATCGACACCATGCGACCAATTTCTGGTTTAGTAATCGTGTCATTTGCACCTAAGGCCAATGCTTTCGCTCGGTTGTCTTCGCTCATCAGTGACGAAAACATCACAATTGGAATGTTAGCGTAAGCTTCACTATCTCGTAACCGTTTGACCAAGTGCATACCATCCATTCGCGGCATTTCCACGTCAGTCACTACGCCGTCGATCAATTCACTGACTGGTAGATTCTCTTCTTTGGCAACTTCAATCAAATTCATTAATTTGTCGTGTGCCTCACCGCCATCTTTACACGCAATGACGTTGTAACCAGAAGAGCTCAATGTATCTTGAATCATCGAGCGGATGAACGCTGAATCGTCAACCACCATCAGAGTCTTGGCGTTGCGCTTCTTGACCATACGTTGGTTAAGATCCACGCTCTTATCCAAAGTCACATCGTATTTTTCCATACTCAGTTCTGGGTTGATGTCAGCAATGATCTTCTCAAAATCCAATATCATGATGAGATTGCCATCTTTACGAACTACAGCAACCACACAATCTTGTTCACCCGCTTCCAAAAACTGGCTAGGTGACTCGACATCATTCCAAGAGATTCGATGAATGCGGCTAATGCTATCGATTAGAAAACCATTAGTCATATTGTTAAAGTCAGTCACAATAACGAATTTACGTGAGTTGTCATTTGAGGTCGGAACACCAAGCCAACCAGCCAAATCCACCAGTGGTGTTAAGATGTCTCTTGACGAGAACACCCCAACCATATGAGGCTGTGCATTTGGGTAATCTGTCGTATCTGGTACTTGAATTACTTCACGAACCTTAGCGACATTAATCCCGTAATAGCAGGTTTTCTTTCGACCGTCCGGCAACTCTTTGACTAAATGGAACTCGATGATTTCCAGCTCGTTGGTGCCGCTTTCCGTTAAAATCGTACTACTTGATCCGCTCATAATTCTACTTTCAATATTTGCTCATTATTAGTTATCGTCATCAATGACTAATACTTTGATACTTTTTAACTGCAATTCAATATTTTGTAAATCTAATCAGCAGACTGACTTCAAACTTCTTACTATCTGCTAGTTTGACTACAACATTTACTCAACTGCTGCCAGTGGGATGGCATGTTTAGCCCCAACGCGACAGCTCACTTTTCGAATAGATCGCCTTACCTTGGTTTCCGGTCACAATCGGTATTACGGTTGATGCGCCTTGTACTGCAAGTTGAAGGAAGACGATGGAAATTGGCTCATCGTACAGTTTTAGGAGCATGTAGCTAAGTGCATTGTCGTCACCCAGCATGACGATATCAGGCTTAAACTCTTGATAGGCGGTAAAAGCCTGATCTGATTTCCGTTCAAATTGTTCCATCGGTAGACGTTTAGTGTCCATCTGAAATGTTTCGAACTCAATAGAGGGCAACAACGTTTGCTTTATGCCTTCGATGTAACTCGCATCCCAAGAGTAACCTGAGTGATAACTTTCAATAAGTAGCACTTTGGTTGCTAAGGCTTGTGACGAAAAAATAAGGCAAATGACTATCCAACGCATTGGGCTCTCCTACCGTATTTGTTAAGTGTAGTTGCCCTTCCACAACCTTCCACTTTATGTCGTTAATCACAATCAAATCTCGAGGTCTATACTGAACTTCCTGTAGCCCCGAGATTACAAGGAGAACTCTCGGTAATGATGAACAGCTTACCCGGTGTTTTGACTCAGGTTATTTCTAACTTAATCATCAATAGCATCAATCATGCGTTTAATGAACAACCCAATCCGGAGATAAGTATTGAATTTGAACAAGAGACTTCCGTCAACTGTTGAGTAGCGTGTTTCTGGGTTACTTTATGTTTTGTACGGTTGCCCTTTCAACTAGAGTAGGCTCTAGCTGAACCACTTGTGCGTCCGTTGCGCCTTTTTCAAGTCGATTAAGCAGCGCTTCCACCGCCGCTTTTCCTAAGCGGTATTTTGGCTGATGGATAGTCGTCAGTGATGGGCTCATAAACTTAGCAATATGAATATCATCGTAGCCAATAATTGAAATATCTTCAGGAATACGAATCCCTTTCGCGTTAGCTGCGTTGATCACCCCCATTGCCATCATGTCGTTACAGACAAAAATAGCACTCGGTAATCTGCCTTTCGCAAGCATTTTGTTGAATGCCTCAAACCCGCCTTCACATTCAAAGTCCGCTTCAATGATCCAATTGGCGTTAAAGTCTAAGCCTGATTCATTCAGTGCGCGTTTATACCCTTCATAACGCATTTGGGCTTGGTGTTTTACCAACGGGCCGGTAATACAGCCAATCTCGGTGTGACCTGAATCGATAAGATGTTTTGCCGCCAGATATCCTCCGCGCAAAGAGTTATCCTGAATCTTATCGCTGGTAAACAGCATTGGCCCCCAGTCCATCACTACCACGGGAATATCAGGGTACTGTTCGAAGACTTCGATGCGCTCTCCTTCAAGTGAAGAACACATCAGGATCAAACCGTCGACTCGCTTTTGCAACAAAGTATTGATAGACTCTCGCATTCGCTCATGGTCGCCTTCAGTGTTACACAAGATAAGATTGTAGCCTTGATGATAGCAACTGCGCTCAACACCTTTCACGACCTCACCAAAGAAAGGGTTGGTCGAAGTCGTCACCAACATCCCAATGGTCTTCGTCCTGTTAACTTTGAGACTTCTTGCTAAAGCTGACGGACGGTAGTTAAGTTGTTGAGCCGCACTATTCACCCGCACAGAGATCTCTTCGCTCACATAGCGTGATTTGTTTATGACGTGGCTAACCGTGGAAGTCGAGACTCCCGCAAGCTTTGCAATATCTTTCATGGTTGCCATGTCATTTTCTCCATCAAATAACGATCTCTACGACTCACTGTGTTCGGCTAAAAATGTATCCACTTCTTCTCTGGTTGGGATTGACGTCTGTGCACCAAACCGAGTTACTGAGATAGCCGCCGCTGCATGAGCAAACTTAATCGCTGATTTTAGAGGTAAATCTTCCAACAGACCAGTGACCAATGCCCCATTAAAGGTATCTCCTGCGGCAGTGGTATCCGTTGCGTCGACTTTAAAGCCCGAGATCAGCTCGCCTCGGCCATTCTCACTCAACCACACACCTTTGGCACCTAAGGTAATCAAAACAATTTCGATGCCCTTACGGTGTAACGCATTTGCGGCTTCTTGCGCACTCTCGTCGTCAGTCACCGTGATGCCTGTTAACACTTCTGCTTCGGTTTCATTCGGCGTAATCACATCAACACAAGCGAGCAGTTGATCAGACAGTTCACGCGCTGGAGCTGGGTTTAAAATCACGTTAGTTGCGGCGCTTTTTGCAACACTGGCTGCTTTTTCGATACCACACATTGGTGTTTCAAGTTGCATCAGTAGGAATCTTGCACCACGGATGCGCTCCAAATCGGATTCAATCGCTTCAGCGGTCAGTTTGGCGTTGGCTTCAGCAGAAATACAGATACTGTTTTCACCACTATCAGAGACTTGAATCATCGCAATGCCAGTTGGGCAGTTTGGCTCCATTTTGACACCAGCGATATTGATGCGATCCATCTTAAAATTTTCTCGGATATTGATACCGAAAGCATCATCCCCAACACAGGCGATAAAACCGGTATCCGCATTAAGACGTGCAGCAGCCACCGCTTGGTTTGCGCCTTTCCCACCGGGAATAACTTGGTAATTACGACCATGAAGCGTCTCGCCAGGGCGAGGAAAAGAAGGCACTTGAAGAACATGGTCAGCGTTAACACTACCTAAAACCACTAACTTATTCATAAGGTAATCCTCGGCTCAATTGAGCCTTGCAAATGTGAACAGGAGTAATAGCGATAAACTTTGCGACAAAGCTCATGGCTATTCGCCCTCCGCACCCTGTTTAGGCGGGAGGGCTAAGCGATATTATTTAGTGATCACTTTTAGCGGTACTGGGATGTACGCTTCAACCGCTGAACCTTTCAGTACTTTATCCGCGGTTTCAACGCCAAGCGCACCGATTAGGTCTGGTTGCTGCGCGATAGTTGCAGACAATTTGCCACGGTTCACCGCTGCAATACCGTCGTGAGTACCATCGAAGCCGACAATCATCACATCTTTACCTGAAGCTTGAACGGCACGTAGCGCACCAAGAGCCATCTCATCGTTTTGAGCGAACACAGCCTGTACGTCTGGGTTAGCCGCGAGGAGGTTTTCCATCACGTTAAGACCTTTAGTACGGTCAAAGTCTGCCGGTTGGCTCGCAAGAACTTCCATTTCGCTGCCTTTAACCGCGTTCATGAAACCTTCGCCACGCTCACGAGCGGCTGATGTACCCGCGATACCTTCAAGCTGGATAACTTTCGCTTTCATACCCACTTTTTCAACGATGAAGTTACCTGCCATTTCGCCACCAACAATGTTGTCTGAGGCAATGTGACTCACTACTTCACCACGGCTAGCACCACGGTCTAGTGTTAGAACAGGGATATTAGAGCGGTTTGCCATACGAATTGCATTCGATACTGCATCAGAATCTGTTGGGTTGATCAGAATCGCTTTTACACCACGAATGGTTAAGTCTTCAATATTTGATAGTTCTTTGCTTGGGTCGTTCTGTGAGTCCAGAACAATCAGGTCGTAACCTAGCTCTTTAGCTTTCGCTTCTGCGCCATCTTTCATCGTTACAAAAAATGGGTTGTTCAGCGTCGACAGTACGATTGCCATCGTGTCCTGTGCTTGCGCCGATACAGAAACGGTTGAAGAAAGTAGTGCTGCAGAGATTAAAGTTGCGAGTTTTTTCATTTTCTCAGTCCTTGTGTAGGGCGAGCCAAGACACGTCACTTGGCTCTATTTAGTTATGATTTACTTGTTTTTGTTGTCGACCAGTACCGCAAGCAAAATAACAACTGCTTTCGCGATCATTTGGTAGTAAGACGAAACATCGAGTAGGTTGAGCGCATTGTTGAGGAAGCCGATGATTAGTGCACCAATCAAGGTTCCCATAATTCTGCCCTTACCTCCCATCAAGCTAGTGCCACCCAATACCACAGCAGCGATAGCGTCTAGCTCATAGCCCATACCCGCAGTCGGTTGAGCAGAAGAGAGTCGAGAAGTCACGATGATGCCTGCCAATGCAGCGAGTAAGCCACAGATGGCGTATACGCCAATTTTTACACGATCAACGTTGATACCAGATAAACGGGTTGCCGATTCGTTACCGCCCAAGGCGTAGACGTAGCGACCAAAACGGGTGTGATTCAGCAGATACCACGCAGCAGCAAACACAATCACCATTAACCAAACCGGTACTGGAATGCCTAGTGCGTAGCCCGTACCAAACCAAGCAAACGCATCCGCCGTATCAGTAAAGCCTGTAGAAATAGGACGACCGTCGGTGTAAACCATAGTGACGCCACGAAGCAAAGTCATGGTTACCAAGGTAGCGATAAACGCTTGCACCTTACCTTTAGCGATAATGACACCACTGATAGCACCCAGTGCGGCACCCGCTAGCAGAGCGGTTGGCACCGCAATCAGGACAGGCACTTCCATTGCGATAAGACTCGCGGCAAACGCACCGCAAAGTGCCAGTACCGAGCCAACGCTAAGGTCAATACCCGCGGTAAGAATGACCAATGTCATACCGACCGCAATAATTGCATTGACGGACGTTTGGCGCAGAATGTTGAGAATATTGTCAACGGTAAAAAAGTTCGGGTTTAAAAACGATACGACGACAATTAAGAATAGAAGTGCGATCAAAGACTTTTGTTCAATCAACCACTCTTTGCTAAACAGCTTCTTGCCGTTTGTTTGTGTTGGTTTGCTCATGGTATTGGTACTCATGCTGCTTCCTCGTTAATCTTTTTGCCTACGGCACAGGCGAGTAGTTTTTCTTGATCGGCGTCTTTAGCATTGAACTCGCCGCTAATTCGTCCTTCATGCATCACTATGATTCTGTCACTCATACCCAGAACTTCCGGCATCTCTGAAGAGACAAGAATGATGCTCATACCGTCGGCTTTAAACTTATTGATCAGTTGATAGATTTCTTTCTTGGCACCAACGTCTACACCGCGTGTCGGTTCATCCAAAATTAGGACTTTCGGCTTGGTCATTAGGCCTTTCGCAATCGCCACTTTCTGCTGATTACCGCCTGATAAGTTGCCAATGATCTGATCACGTGTCGGTGTTTTGATGTTGAAAAGCTTGATAAAGTCTTCAACGGCAATAATTTCGTCTTGGTGCTGGATTCGACCACCTTTTGCCAGCTTATCGAGCGCACATAAAGACATGTTTTCTTTGACCGAAAGCCCCAGAATCAATCCGTCTCCTTTACGATCTTCAGAGATGTACGCAATCCCATTCGCCAAGCCATCTTGTGGGCTGACTGGGTTGATGGTTTTATTGTCGAGATTGATGACACCTCGTTCACTTGGCAGTGCTCCGTAGATCACCTTCATCAGTTCAGTTCGACCCGCGCCCATAAGACCGGATACACCCAAGATCTCACCGCGTTTGAGCGTGAAGCTCACATCCTGGATGCCTGAACCCGTTAAGCCAATCACTTCAAGGCAGGTTTCACCATGGCGGACATCAATGCGTGGGTATTGTTCATCAAGCTTACGCCCAACCATCATTTCGATTAGGCCATCTTCATCGGTATCCGACACCTGACATTGACCAATGAACTTGCCGTCACGTAAAACGGTAATATCATCGCAAATTTCAAAAATCTCTTTGAGACGATGAGAGATGTAAACAATGCCACATCCTTGAGCGCGTAACTCGTTGATGACATTAAACAGCGACTCTGTTTCAGTATCAGTCAACGCGTCTGTCGGCTCATCCATAATGATGACTTTTGATTCGAACGACAGCGCCTTCGCGATTTCAACCATCTGTTGTTCGCCCAAGCTAAGCTCGCCAAGCAAGGTGCTTGATGGATGTTTAACGTTAAGGCGGCCAAGCAACCGATCGGCTTCTTGGTACATCTTTTGCCACTGAATGCCACCAAACGCGTTGGTAAACTCACGGCCAAGGAAAATGTTTTCGGCAATCGTCAGTTCAGGGATCAGATTCAGCTCTTGGTGAATAATACTGATGCCCGCCTCTTGAGAGTCGCGAGGTCCTTTAAATGCTGCGGTTTGGCCTTGGTATTGAATGGTGCCCGCATCTTTGCTGTAGATACCAGTCAGTACTTTCATCAAGGTCGATTTGCCCGCACCATTCTCTCCCATCAGGGCCATGACGCGCCCAGGGTAGACATTCAGGCTCGCCTTATCTAACGCCTTAACGCCAGGGAATGCTTTCTCGATCGAGCTCAACTGTAGGATAGCTTGAGTCATAACTCTTCCTTACTATTGCGAGGGTTAGAAAACCACGCCCGCTTGAAATATGACGTTTGCATAAGGAGTACACTCGCCCGTACGAACGACTGCTCGGCTCTGTCGGGTACGTGCTTTAAATTCCTCATGTGACACATAGGAAATAGAGATCTCTTTACCGCAACGCACACTCTCTGCAAGTAGCTCAACTTTCAGCGCCTCATGGAGTTCTGGACTAACCGCTGCAAATTCTTGCGCAACCACTACGCCTTCAATTTGAGATTCAGACAACATCACTTTAACGGTTTCCATAAACGACGGAACACCATGTGTCAGGGCTAAATCAATACGCTGAACCTCGTCTGGTATTGGTAATCCTGCGTCACAAATCGTTATCTCATCGGTATGACCTAACGTCGCTACCAAGTACGAAAGCTCAGAATTTATTAGGGTACTTTTCTTCATCTCATCGACCTATCAAATACACGTTTACAAAATGGTGAGTCTTGATTTCACTATCAGATTTGTTATTGAGAAAAAACTCATCGAAACGTTTCGATAGAATAATAGTCGCTCACCTCATAAATTCGAGAGCAAGATAAGTAGAGTGTGAATTTGATCTTCTTTGGCAACCACTATTGTTGGCACAGAGTGATTCAGATCACCTCATCGAAACGTTTCGATAGGCTATTTTCTTTATTTTTTCATTCCCCAAACACCAAACCCGGCCGTTTTAGGTATAGTGACGTCCACTGACAATCTTTGGAAAACAAAATGAAGAAAATCATACTTTCTGTAGTCACTCTTCTTGCACTAAATGCCTGCAAAGCTGAGGTGGGTACTCAAGCGTGGTGTGACGAGATGGCGGACAAACCAAAAAGTGAATGGAACGCTCAAGGTACCGTCGATTACGCTAAACACTGTGTGTTACTCGATGCGGTTGGAAGCGAAGCTTGGTGTAGCGCTCTCGAAGATAAACCAAAAGGTGACTGGAGCGCCAATGAAGCGACCAGTTACGCGAAACATTGCGTATTCTAAACAACAAAGGTCTGGTGTTATCCAGACCTTTGTATTTCATTGATTGAGATAAGATTGTAAAACTAAACGCGCTCTTCTAGCGAAATGTTGTTATTAGCCCATAACAAGGCTTGCAGGCGATTTTTCGCATTGATCTTCTTAAAGATATTATGAAGATGCGTTTTAACCGTATTCTCACTGACGAACAGTTCGTCTGCAATTTGGATATTTGACGCACCGTGACCAAGTAAACGCATGATCTCCTTCTCACGTTTAGTGAGGTTGGCATAAGCCTGAGACGTGGTCACTGTATTGGCACAGCGGAAATGCTCGATGTAGTCTTGCGCGACTTTTCGCGATAGCCACATCTCATCTCTCATTATTTTTTCCATGCCTTTAAGCAGCAGAGGAACTTCGTCATCAAGGTAAAAGACCCCAACCAAATTGCGCCATTTAAACAGTTGGCTTGAAGACGCATCAATTGGGCAATTGAAAACAATTTCTTTGATCGTAGCATCGCTATGAGATTTGGCGCTGCTATAGTACTCAAACTTGCTATCATCCAAGTAGTGGTAATCAATAAGCACTAAGCTATCTAATTGCCCCTGCCCTTCATCCATTGCTTGCAAAGTATCAGCTGTCACTATGCTAACTTGTAATCCTAAGCCCTTCTCCAAAGAGTCCTTAAGCAGTTTAGATTGCATGCTTACATCAGAAATCAGAGTAATCTTGTCGTTATCACGGTTAGTCATAATGGGTCCCTGCACACGTTGTTGATAAATTAAAACTATCGTTTAGAACTAAATAGTCAACATGTTGATTAATCAAGTGAATTAAACTACCGCTATTTAATTCATGGTAATCATGGGCTTAGAACTAATTTCTTATTTTTGAGAACACACCGAGTTATCTGTTAGGCGATTCACAACAGCAAAAAAATTGTACCAGAAGAATGACGGTTAACTATGCTGTTGCAGATAAGAAGACTTACGACGCCATAGAGCAATACCACTCAAGATAAGTAGTCCCAACCAACTGTTTGCCCCACCTGAGTCTCCACCCGAGCTATTTGCGTTTATCGAATTGAGGTAACTGATTCGCTGCGCATCGTTGACCGTCACTTTTGGCGTTTCTGAGCCATTGAGTACTGAACTTATCCAGGCCCGATGGTCTGACACCTCTGTAAATATTGAATTGGCAATCACACTCATATCACCACAAGTCGTTGGACCAAAACTGGTAATGCCTACCTGCTTGTTGTTCCAGAATAATGGGCCACCGGAATCCCCCTGACAGGTTGCATTATCACGACCATTTTGTCTTGACGCTCCGTCCATGCATAAATTCGCTGACGTATCGACATTGTATAAATGACAGTTCGAATTGCTAACGTAGCGCAGCTGAGTTTCCTGAAGAGCCTCGCTATCGTCATAACCAGACTGGGTATTACCATGACCAACCGCAAAGAAAGGATCACCTGAACTGATACCTCGATAGTTGGTCGCATCGGTACTGCTTGCGAGATCGGCGTAATCGAACACGGCGGTAATAGGCTGGGACAGCTTCAAAATAGCAATATCATTGGCTAAAGTATCGTTGTTGTAGTTGTCTGGGTAATAGTATTCACTCACCATCACTCGCTGTGTGATAGCGTTGGGAAAGTCCGACTCATTCTGAAGTTGGGGAACGACTGAGGTAAACAGCTGGGTATTGGTATCGCCATAAATACAGTGCGCCGCCGTCAGTACATAGTACTGTGTTAACAGCGTGGCACCACAGTACGGCGACGTACCATATATACGATCATAATCAATACGATCGTACATGAGACTCGTAAAAGAGGGATACTTGGTTGCACTAATATCATTACCATTTACTACATATGGCGTAATTTCAACACTGGTATAAGCGCTGGTTACATATAAACTAGAAAGTAAAATGGCTAACTTTCGAATCACAGCTCGCTCTCCATAGCACTTGGGTACTATATAAGTATAAAAAAACCTCTCAGAATTGAGAGGTTTTATCACAAGAATTTATTTAGGTCACGAGATGTTAACCTCGGTAATACCTTTGCGGAACAAATGGCATTTTTTCAACAGTCATTGGTAGCTTCTTACCACGTACATCTGCAAACAGTTCTGTGCCAATAGCAGCAAGGTCTGCACGCACATAAGCCATAGAAACTGGCTTACCCGCATTAGGACCAGCAGTACCACTCGTCACGACACCCACTTGATTATCCTGAGCGTCAAACAGCTCTGTACCTTCACGAACTGGCGCTTTAGTTTGACCAACTAGACCAACACGCTTGCGAGAAACATCTTTATTTTCAATTTGGTTTAGAATGATATCTGCACCAGGGAAGCCGCCTTCGCGCTCACCACCGATGCGACGAACCTTCTGAATACCCCAAAGTAGGCTTGCTTCTACTGGAGATGTAGTTGCATCAAGATCATGACCGTATAAGCATAAACCACACTCTAAACGAAGTGAGTCACGTGCACCGAGACCAATCCACTCAACTTCTTCTTCGTTTGTCAGCTTTTGCGCCAGCTCTTGAGCATGGGTGTTCGGTACCGAGATTTCATAACCATCTTCACCCGTGTAACCACTGCGGCTCACGATACACTCTACGCCAAGAATCTCTAGCTTCTTCACATCCATAAAGAGCATATCGGCAACTTGTGGGTTGAATCGCTTGAGAACGTCTACAGCCTTAGGGCCTTGAAGCGCAAGAAGAGCACGATCATCAATCACTTCCAGCTCTACGCCAGACGGTAGGTGCGCTTCCAGATGGTCAATATCCTGTTGCTTACATGCCGCATTGACAACAACAAATAGATGATCGCCTAAGTTAGCCACCATCAAATCATCCATAATGCCGCCCTGTTCATTGGTAAAGAACGCGTAGCGCTGGTTGCCAGAAGGCAGATCGATAATATCAACAGGAACCAGTGACTCAAGAAACGCCGCTGCGCCCTCACCATGAAGACGAAGCTGTCCCATGTGCGACACATCAAACAGGCCTGCCTCATCACGCGTGTGTAGATGCTCTTTTTTAACACCAAGTTTGTACTGAACTGGCATATCATAACCAGCGAAAGGTACCATCTTTGCGCCAGCTTCAACGTGCAGTGCGTGCAAAGGTGTTTTGAGTAGTTCTTGAGTCATTGTTGTCTCCATTTAGTCAGGTTCGTTTTCCATTCAAGGAAACCTTGTTTCCAATAATAAACACGAGTAGATAGAATTTGCACGATTAACAAGATCAGAACCGTTCAAAATGTGACATTTAACATCATATTCACAATAAAGACTGAAAATAAAAACGCCACCTTGACGAACAAATCGTCAAGGTGGCGGTATTGCATTCATGTTCAACCCAAAAGCAACCGTTTGCATTCACTATAAGAAATTAACAAACCGTTCACGTTACTTTGCAGTAACCCACAAAATGTGCGCGTCTTGCTCACTGGTTGAGACCAACATATGCCCCATATTGGCATCATAATAGACGCTATCACCTGCATGCATTTCTACTGGTTCATAGAATTCGGAATAGAACATTACTGAACCAGATAAAATCAGTAGAAACTCCTCTCCGTCATGTCGCACCCAATCGGTGTACTCATCAAAGCTTCGAGCGTGGACCTGACTCTTAAATGGCATCATTTTCTTGTTAGATAGTTGCGTAGCCAGAAGCTCATGCTCATAGGTAGGTGTAGGATGCGGTTTACCCTGATTTGCCTTGGTAATATCTCTACGCCCTGTCGCCACCTTTTTTCTAGGCGGTTCAAACAGTTGCGGCATATCTATCTGCAATCCAGATGCCAATTTCTGCATCGCTTGGAAGGTTGGAGAGATCTGCTCATTCTCGATTTTACTTAACGTCGAACGCGCCAACCCTGTACGCTGACTCGCCTCTTCTAATGTAATGCCCAACTTGCCACGAATATCTTTAATTCGCTGCCCCAGTTTTAGCGGTTCAATGTTTTCTTCAGCCTCTTTGGCCAGAGTCAAAGATGGATAATCATCAAAGATATCTTCGGGCATATTTCCCTCTTAATTTCTACTACTTCCTGTCTCATTTTTCATTGTGCACGAAGCGTAAAGTGGAAGAAAGGTTCGAATGAGAAATAAACCGTGCTCTTGTTAACAAAAATAGAAACCTTGTTTCCAATAGGAAATTTTTGGTTGATTGTTCCTTTCACAACCGCTATGTTACCAACTTGTTAGTTGTAGAGATGTTATTTCGGAAGCCAAATGTTGAGGAATTTAACCCTTGGTTTCAGTTTTCCCCGCTATTTTGGGGTATGGAAATTCACCCTGCTCGTGCAGAGTAATGAGCAGACAAAGAAGTAGAACTGACGAGAACCAATTAGCGTATATAAAAATCTCGTTGGCACGAATGGAAGGTCATCTACCATGAACAAACCGTTTCAAAATCATAGCCTAGAGAACTTTTTCTCTACTAACCTTGCTGCTACTGATGATGCTGTATTCGCTGGCATCCAAGCCGAGTTCACTCGCCAAAACGAACAAATTGAGCTTATCGCTTCTGAGAACATTGTTTCTAAAGCGGTAATGCAAGCACAAGGAACGTGTTTAACAAACAAATACGCAGAAGGTTATCCAGGCCGCCGCTATTACGGTGGTTGTGAACACGTAGATACGGTTGAGTCTATCGCTATTGAACGCGCAAAACAGTTGTTCAAGTGTGAATATGTCAACGTTCAGCCTCACTCTGGCGCTCAAGCAAACGGTGCGGTAAAACTGGCTCTACTTCAACCTGGTGATACCATCCTAGGTATGTCTCTAGACGCAGGAGGTCACCTGACTCACGGTGCTCGCCCTGCACTTTCAGGCAAATGGTTCAACGCAGTACAGTATGGCGTTGACCGTGAAACACTTGAAATCAACTATGAAGATGTTCGCGCATTAGCGGTTGAACACAAACCTAAAATGATTATTGCAGGCGGTAGTGCGATTCCACGTACGATTGATTTCGCTAAGTTCCGCGAAATCGCAGACGAAGTGAATGCAATCCTAATGGTCGATATGGCACACATTGCTGGCCTAATCGCAACGGGCGCCCACCCTAGCCCACTACCGCATGCACACGTGGTGACGACCACAACTCATAAAACACTACGTGGTCCTCGCGGCGGCATGATTCTGACCAACCACGAAGAGATCATCAAAAAGATCAACTCAGCCGTTTTCCCTGGCCTTCAAGGCGGCCCACTAATGCACGTTATCGCAGCTAAAGCTGTCGCATTTGGTGAGGCATTAGGTCCTGAATTTGCAACTTATATAGATTCAGTGATCGACAACGCAAAAGTTCTTGCGGAAGTATTGCAAACTCGCGGTTGTGACATTGTGACTGGCGGTACAGATACGCACCTAATGCTGGTTGACCTTCGTCCGAAAGGGCTAAAAGGCAACAAAGCGGAAGAAGCTCTGGAACGTGCTGGGATCACATGTAACAAAAATGGCATCCCATTCGATTCAGAGAAGCCTATGATTACATCGGGCATCCGTTTGGGAACGCCTGCGGGAACAAGCCGCGGCTTTGGCGCTGAAGAATTCAAACTCATCGGTAACTGGATTGGCGATGTACTAGACGGGTTAGTTGAAAACCCAGAAGGTAACGCTGAAGTAGAGCAACGTGTTCGCAAAGAAGTAAAAACACTCTGCGCTCGCTTCCCACTTTACCAATAGACAATTTAATACAGTTATTTTTTTGGAGAATAAGCAATGGACAACACACTGAAGTTTGCAGACAGCCATGAATGGGTTCGTGACAACGGTGATGGCACAGTAACTATCGGTATTTCGGAGCACGCACAAGAGATGCTAGGCGACGTTGTATTCGTAGACTTGCCTGCTGTTGAAGACGAAATCGAAGCAGGCGACAGCTTCTCACTTGTTGAGTCTGTAAAAGCAGCATCGGACATTTACGCCCCAATCACGGGCGAAATCGTTGAAATCAATGAAGATCTAGAAGACAGCCCAGAGCTTATTAACGAAGAACCTTATGAAGGCGGCTGGATTGTTAAAGTGAAGATGTCTGATCCATCAGAGCTAGACAATCTAAAAGACGCAGAAGAGTACCTAAACTCAATCGAAGACGAGTAATTAGGAATACAGCAAAGCTGCCCCGTTTAGGTGGCAGCTTTTTTTCAACGTTCGGACGTATAATCAATATTATCAGCAATGCTGTAATCCGTTACCCGAATGATGGAGTAGGTAAAGGACAATGACTGAATTACTTCAAAGCCTCAGCACACAAAATGAGTTCGTTGCACGCCACAATGGACCAAACAAATCTGACCAACAAAAAATGTTGGAAGCGATCAACGTAGCGAATCTAGACACATTGATCGAAGAGACCGTTCCAGCGCAAATTCGCCTAGAAAAGCCAATGACGCTTACAGAAGCAAAAAGCGAAGCAGACATGCTCGTTGCCATGCGCGAATTTGCTAACCTTAACCAAATTAAGCGTACCTTTATTGGTCAAGGTTACTACAACACTTTCACACCAAACGTAATTTTACGTAACGTGCTAGAAAACCCAGGTTGGTACACTGCGTACACGCCATACCAACCTGAGATTTCTCAAGGTCGTCTTGAAGCACTGCTTAACTACCAGCAGATGGTCATGGATCTTACTGCAATGGACATTGCGAACGCATCACTGCTAGACGAAGCAACAGCAGCCGGCGAAGCAATGACTCTGTGTAAGCGTGCAGGTAAGAGCAAGAGCAACGTTTTCTTCGTTGCTGATGACGTTCATCCACAAACGCTTGAAGTCGTCAAAACTCGTGCTAAATACATCGGTTTCGATGTTCAAGTTGGCGCAGTTGAAACACTGGCTGACCAAGACGTGTTCGGTGCATTACTTCAGTACCCAGGCACAACGGGTGAAGTTCGTGATCTGACTGACATCATCACTAAAGCACATGAAAACAAAATTCTAGTAACGGTCGCAACCGACCTACTCGCCTCAGCTCTTATTAAACCTGCGGGTGAAATGGGCGCTGATGTAGTAATCGGTAGTGCTCAACGCTTCGGCGTACCAATGGGCTACGGTGGCCCACACGCTGCATTCATGGCAACACGTGACCAACATAAACGTACGATGCCTGGCCGTGTTATCGGTGTTTCTATCGATGCCAACGGCAACCAAGCGCTACGTATGGCAATGCAGACTCGTGAACAACACATCCGTCGTGAAAAAGCGACCTCGAACATCTGTACTGCACAGGCTTTGCTAGCGAATATGGCCTCTTTCTACGCCGTTTACCACGGAGCAGAAGGTCTGCGTACTATCGCGCGCCGTACTCACCACATGACAGCGATCCTTGCGGCCGGCCTTAACAAATCCGGCTTTGAACTGGCTCACAACAGTTTCTTTGACACCATCACTATCAACTCGGCAGACAAAACAGACGAGCTATACGCGAAAGCGCAAGCCGCTGACATCAACCTGCGCAAGCTTGATGGTAAGTTAGGCATCAGCTTCGACGAAACAACAACCACGTCGGATATCGAAGCACTATTTGCAGTATTTGCAGTTAGCCAAGATGTGAATACCCTTTCTTCAGAAATTGCTAGCAACGAGTTTGCCGCGATTCCAGAAGCATTGCGTCGTACATCTAAGTACTTGACTCACCCTGTGTTCAACACGCACCACAGCGAAACGCAAATGATGCGTTACCTGAAGCAACTTGAGAACAAAGACTTCTCGCTAACACACGGTATGATCCCACTTGGCAGCTGTACAATGAAGCTTAATGCTGCTGCTGAAATGATCCCAGTGACATGGCCTGAATTTGGCTCAATTCACCCATTCGCACCAATGGATCAAGCCGCAGGCTACTCAGCTCTAGCCAAAGACCTAAAAGAGAAGCTATGTGAAATCACTGGCTACGACGCGTTCTCACTTCAGCCAAACTCTGGTGCATCAGGTGAATACGCAGGTCTTATCGCGATTCAGCGCTACCACGAAAGCCGTGGCGAAGGGCACCGTAATGTATGTCTGATCCCTAGCTCAGCACATGGTACTAACCCTGCGACAGCGTCTATGGTGTCAATGAAGGTCGTCGTTGTTAAGTGTGATGACGAAGGCAACATCGATATGGCTGACCTAGCCGCTAAAATCGAAAAGCACGCAGAAAACCTATCAAGCATCATGATCACCTACCCTTCTACGCACGGTGTGTATGAAGAGCAAGTGAAAGAAGTATGTGAAATGGTTCATGCGGCTGGCGGTCAGGTTTACCTAGACGGTGCCAACATGAACGCACAGGTGGGCTTAACGTCTCCAGGCTTTATCGGCTCAGATGTTTCACACCTAAACCTACACAAAACGTTCTGTATCCCACACGGTGGCGGTGGTCCTGGTATGGGTCCTATCGGTGTTAAATCACACCTAGCACCTTTCCTACCTGGTCACATCGAAAATGGTGTTGAAGGCAACGACTACGCGGTATCTGCTGCGGATCTAGGTAGTGCTTCAATCCTGCCAATTTCTTGGGCTTACATCGCGATGATGGGTGAAGCGGGTCTAACAGAAGCAACAAAAGTCGCGATTCTAAACGCAAACTACGTGATGGAGCGTCTACGCCCTCACTACCCTGTACTTTACCGTGGTACTAACGGCCGCGTTGCTCACGAATGTATTATCGACATTCGTCCGCTTAAAGAAGAAACAGGCATCAGCGAAGAAGATATCGCTAAACGTCTTATGGACTACGGATTCCACGCGCCAACGATGTCGTTCCCTGTTGCGGGTACACTGATGGTTGAGCCAACAGAATCTGAAGACCTAGAAGAACTTGACCGCTTCTGTGATGCCATGATTGCTATCCGTGAAGAGATGGACAAAGTCAAAAATGGTGAGTGGCCACTAGACAATAACCCTCTAGTGAAAGCGCCTCACACTCAAGTTGACCTGTCGAAAGATGAATGGGACCGCCCTTACTCGCGTGAGCTAGGCTGCTTCCCATCACCTGCGACTAAGAGCTGGAAGTACTGGCCAACCGTTAACCGTGTAGACAATGTCTACGGTGACCGTAACCTAATCTGCTCTTGTCCAAGTATCGACAACTACGAAGATTAATTATCTCGTTGATCACAGATAACCGAGTTGGAAACTGTGATAACCGAGTTGGAAACCGATAACTAAGTTGGAAACTAACTTAAAAAACAAAAGGCGAACCATTTGGTTCGCCTTTTCTGTAAATACTATATTCTTTGCTAGAACGCTCTAACGTTATGACTCGCGTGTGTACCTAGTTACCCAGCTCTCAGGAATTAAGGCATGCTCCCCTCTCCATTTAGGTTTAACAGTGCAAGCCTGAAACCAATCTTCGCCGATATCCGCATGATCTGTCACAATAATTTGCAGCTTTGGAGCCAGTTCCTTAGAGACTTCTGTTAGCCATTTAAACATCTTTATCACTGCCTCACGATCTTCATCTTTCTGAATATCAGAAAGATTACCTGCGCTACTTGTATCAGATGGGAAAAACACCTGTGTCGGTTGATCAAAGAAAATAAACTTCGGGACAGGTCTATTTTGTTCAATAAACCACTTAGCTAAAGCAAGGTATGTTACCAAATGGTAGCCGACCCAGTTCGCACCGCTCCCCATACGATGAAGAGGAGTGCGACCTTTAGCTGTTTCAGCCACTACTGTTAGAGCCTTAGGGTCTAATCTTATTGGGTGCTGGCTGTGTTCTAAGCCTAGTTCTCTAGCCCATCTAGTCATATCATCGGAAATGCAACTCAATTGAGACTCAAGTTTTAACTTAACTTCATCGGGGCTCACTTTTTCTTCGATGTACTCTATTTGAGACTCTAACAAATCAAGGCTTTTCTGGAGTTCCTCTGTATTACCCTCTGTGCTCTGGCTTTCTAAATACAAAGATATACGCCCCATTACCCATAATTTTTTCTGCTCTAACGAACGCTTAGCAGACAAATCGCCTCTTTCTTTTAAGAGCGTTTCTATCGAACTCCTCACATGCTTAAGCTTTTGGGCGAAGTAGTTATCTTCTTCACTTAGCTCTTTTAAAGCATTATTCAGTCTTGGCTCCGCACGTTTTAAACCCTCAAGATCTTTATCCAATCTAGTTGCATTTTCGATTATTGATTTCTTAATATCTGCAAAGATTTCCTGTTCTATTGAATCATAAGGCTTAAGCTTTTTAAAAAGGTTAATCGACTGTAATCTCAAAGCTTGTTCTTGGTACTCATCACCAATCAATCCAAGATTGCCCTTGTAAGATTCAATCGAGTCCATTTTTGCTCTTACAAAGTAAGCGCGTCATAAACCCCGCATTCTAATCGTCTAGCCCGAATAATAAGATCAAATCTCCAACCCAAAGGAGATTTGAAATGGCCAAACGACGCACTAACCAAGAATGGCGAACCCTGTTTGAACACTATGAATCTAGCCAGC